>CAJFNT010000097.1 GCA_904395315.1 uncultured Clostridia bacterium | reverse complement strand
TCCAATGCTACTCCTATACGCAGAAAACCTGTCAGAAAACCTATAATAGATAATATGAACGCTATAATGCCAAGAGCACTAACCTTTTCGGCAGGTATTGGCTGGGATTCCTGCTGCGGTACATCAACATTATTCAGCGGTTTGCCGCATTTATCACACACGGCTGCATTATCATCCAACGGACTGCCGCAATTCGTACAATATTTCATGATTATCAATCCTTTCTTAATATGTATAACGTAAACCTTATCATGCAGTATTTGTTCTCATTTTTGTGATTTCTATTTGTTGTACAATTTTATTTTTCTATTTCCATCTTCTTAAAACAATTTCCGCATTTTGAAAATATAGGATGATCCTTATCAGGATAATTCATGGCTTCTTCCAAAGAATTGAATTCTTTTTTGTTCTCCGCACGAATTAATTTTATTTTACATCGTCCGTCTGCATATTGTAATATATGCAATTTTCTTGTGCTGATATTTCCTATAAACTTTGCACTCATGACACGTCTCCTTTCCAACTACAAAACAATAAGTGTATTTCCACGCAATTAAAAAATGCGTGGCATAAATCTACACCACGCATAAAAACGCGGCTTTGATTTCATGTTACCACACATTTATCATTATATAAGAAATGCTACCTCAAAAAGAGTCATTAAATGCAAAAGTATTTCAATATATAAGCCTGCGTTTTTTACTAAACACAAACTTTTGCATTAATGACAAACAAGAATATCCTAACAAGAATATCCATAAGCCGATATTAAAATAAAGCATTATACGTAATATAATGATAAAGTGTGGTATCATAATTATAACATATTTAAAAAATAAGTCAATAGAATTTGTGAATTTTTCTTTAAGATTATAAATTTTAGCATTATAAAAGGTTAAAATCAGTATTTTCTTGTCTTCCGCCGCACACAACTTTAAAATATACACAGGCTATTGCAAAATTCCGTAAAGAATGATATTATAGATACAAATAACATTAAAAAAAAGGACTGGAAGATATGCCAAGAGCAGAAAATCAAAAACTTAAAATATTATATATAGCAAAATATTTCCTTGAATGCTCGGATGAAAACCATGCTGTAAGTGTAAATGATATTTGTGATTATCTTAATAATGAATGCGGCATTACAGCAAAACGCCGCAGTATCTATAGCGATATGAATGTGCTGCGCAATGAATTCGGAATGGATATTGACGGAAAAAGGGGCAGCAAATACTATAGATTATTGTCAAGACAATTTGAATTTGATGATCTGAGACTACTGGCTCAATGTGTCTATGCAGCTAAATTCATTTCCGCCGCTCAGGCAAAAGAACTGATAAATGTTTTATGTGATTTTTGCAGTATATATCAGGCAGAGGAATTACAAGAAGAAGTATTCTTATTTGACAGAGTGAAATCAAACCAAAAGGGGACAATGCAGATCATCAGTGTTATTAATTCGGCTATGGCAAAAAGGAAAGACGGCAAACCGCATACACCCCAAAAGATCACTTTTAAATATCTTACGCACTCTATAAAAGATGTTTATATTCAAACTGAGCGAAAAAGATTATATAAGGTAAGCCCCTATAAGCTGATTATAAACGATGGAAACTATTACTTGTTGGCGTTTGACAGCGAAAAGCAAGATATGCGTACATACCGAATAGACCGTATGAAAGATGTTAAATCAATTAATGAGCCAAGAGACGGAGAAGATATATTTGCGGAAATGGATATAAACGGCTATACGCGCAGAGTATTTGCAATGTACGGAGGCTCAAAGGAACGTGTGACAATGCGCTTTATTAATCCTTTGCTTGATACTGTAATAGACCGATTCGGAACAGGTTCAGATGTATTTTATATGCCGGACGATAAAGGTCATTTTAAGGTCATTGCGGATGTTGACGTCAGCAGTCAATTTTTTGCGTGGATTTGCGGCTTTGGAAAACGCGCAAAAATAATTAGTCCGGAAAATATTGTTTTCCAGATGAAAGAATACATAACTACTATTGCAAATATGTATAAGGAATAATAAAAAGTAGTCAAAGGCTTTCATTGCTTTTGGCTACTTTAATCAAATTTGTTCCGTTTTGTTCCGTGTTGATCCGTGTTATCTCGATTTGTCCTTTTTTGTTTTAATACAAATATTTTTTAGCGTTTTTTAGGTATTTTAATCTTTTTGCTGTTGGATTTAAGCTGTGCTAAAGGTGAAAAATTATCATAATTTTTTGTTATATCTGCATCGAATAAAGCACAGTAATGCTTTGTCATTTCAAGTGTGGAATGACCTAAAAGCCGTTGCAGCGTAAACGCATTGCCGCCGCAGTCAATGAGATATTTACGCGCAAATGTATGTCTGAAAGCGTGTATGCTTGTCTTCTGCACTCCGCGCCTTTTGTTATAACGGCATACACTGCTCCGTAAGGCGTACTCTTTAAGCTGTGTACCATTTTCACTGGGGAACAAATAATCATCGTCTGTTCCGCCACGGATACGCATATAATCCTTTAAGATAGCGCACAATTCACTGCACAATGGTATAACTTGCGCTTTTTTGTTCTTGGTATGGCGCAGATAAATAACAAGGTTATTTAAATCAACATCTTTGTTTTTTATATTTCGTACCGTAGCAGCTCTGCAGCCGTCATTTAACAGCAGGTTTATAATAACCCAAGTCCGATACTCGGAAAATCTGCATTTTTTCATATCCGGCTTTTTAAGCAGCTTTTGGAGTTCATTGTCTGTATAAGTCTCTTTAATTGTTTCTTCGCCTTTATAAGGTTTCATGTTCAGCCTTGTTATATTTTCTTCATTGCACCACGATAAAAACACCTTTAAGACTCTTACATAACTGCTTATTGTATTGGCGGCAAGCTCTGAATCACGCATACTTGCGATCATACCGTTCAGCTCAGAACCAGTTATGTTCTCTATTGGTACATCAACATCCAAATGTCTGCCTATTGCCTTAAACTGTGATACGTAGCTCGTAATGGTTTTTTCTGCAAGTCCTTGCGCTTTTTTTGAAACAATAAAATCCTCAAAAATTTCTGCCATTGTTTTACTTGATTCCATTGAGATCCTCATGATTTTCACACCTCTTGATTCTTAAAATTTCTATCAAAAATCAAGTACACAGCAAAAACT
>CAJFNT010000096.1 GCA_904395315.1 uncultured Clostridia bacterium | reverse complement strand
TGAAGGAAAAGTAGTTTTATCAAGAAAGAAATTGGTAGCTATGGAAAGCTGGAACAAAATCAAAGCGGCTTACGAATCGGGAGAAATCATGGAAGGCAAGATCATCAAGGCCGTTAAGGGTGGAGTGATCGCATCAGCCGACGGTTCGCAGGTATTTATTCCGGCGCGCCAGGCATCCGAAAGATATGTGTCGGATCTTCAGAGTCTTGTAGGTACGACAGTAAAATTCAAGCTTATTGAGCTTGACGAGAGAAGAAAGAGAGTAGTTGGTTCGGTTCGTGTGATCCTCGAGGCTGAACGCAAGGCAAAAGAAGAGGCGTTCTGGGCAAGCGCGGAGATCGGCAAGCACTATACCGGTACCGTTAAATCGCTCACATCATTCGGTGCTTTCGTCGATATCGGCGGAGTGGACGGGCTCGTTCATATCAGCGAGCTTTCGTGGAACAAGATCAAGCATCCGTCAGAGGTGTGCGCGGTAGGCGATGTTATGGATGTTTATATCAAGGATATAAATCCTGAAACAAAGAAGATATCGCTTGGCTTCAAGAAGATGGAGGACAATCCTTGGGTCATTGCTCAGAGCAAGATCCATGTCGGAGATGTTATAACTGTCAAGGTTGTAAGAATGCTCCCGTTCGGTGCGTTTGCTGAGATCATGCCGACAGTCGACGGTCTTATCCATATCTCACAGATCGCAGACAGAAGGATCGGCAAGCCCGATGACGTTCTTTCGATCGGTCAGGAAGTACAGGTAAAGGTAACAGATGTTGATTGGGAAGCTAAGAAGATCAGCCTTTCGATAAGAGCGCTTATCGAAGATGAAAAGGCTAAGGAGCAGAAAGAGAAGGAGGAGGCACCTGTTGAGGTCATCGATGACGAGCCGCAGGCAGAGTCAACTCTTGTTTACTCAACGGATCCTTCAGTTGAAGTGAACGCAGCTCCGAGCGAGGACGAATAATTATATAGATATTTCATTAGAAATAACAGGGCACGGTAGCCAAGTTTGGCAACCGTGCCTTTTTGTATGGATGCTATGGAATTTGAAACTAATATGATCTACTTTGTAAAGTTTCTGTGACTTCTATTGACAAACTCCGATAAATGTTGGTATAATATAATTATTCGAAAACGAACAGTTCTGAAACGAACAAAACAAAGGCTGCCGGCTGCGGGACGGAGCGCGGGCATGATGTTATTTCGGAGGGAGCTATGCAAAGCATTACAGAAAATATATACGTAAACCGTGATCTTCAGAACGAGCTTTTCAACTCGGTGTGTTCAAAATACGGACTGACACGTATGGAGCTTCTAATATTGCTTTTTCTTGCGAATAATGCGGGCAATACGGCGACGGATATAGTAGAAAGGCTCAGAGTAGCAAAGTCACATGTCTCTGCTTCTGTGAGAGAACTTGAGGAGCAGGGTTATATTGAACCTGCGTTCGAGGGTAATGATCACAGGACTGTACACCTTAAACTTCGTGAGAAAGCGGAGAATATTATCAAAGAGGGTGAGAGGGTCCAGAAAAAGTTTATATCTATTGTCTGCAAGGGGTTTTCGGAGCGCGAAAGAGCGCTGCTGAAAGATTTTATTATACGTATGAACTATAATGTCATCGAATATTTCAAGTCGGACGAGGGATGCCGTTTTAGCGCAGATCGCTAAAAGCATCAGCCGAAGCGTAATTTTTCAAGGAGGTGGATTTACTGTGAGGGATAAAAAAGATTTGATGAACTTGTCAAATGAGATAACTTATCACAGGTATGTGCTCAGCCACAAGAAGGTGGAGACTCTTTACAAGGATATGAGCATGTCGGAGTATATAGCTCTGAAAAATATTTCCGGAGCGGAGGACGGAGAAAAGATATATCTGAAGGATATAGCGAATAAGCTTGAAATAACCGTTCCGCAGGCGTCAAGGGCGGTGCGTAAGCTGGCCGAACGCGGTCTTGTCCTTTGGGAGCATGACGGAAATGGCAGCGAAGGCACATATGTTACTGTTACCGATTCCGGAAAAGAACTGCTTTCCGAGCAGCAGAACATATTGAGTGACTATTACGGTAAAGTCGTAGGCATTTTCGGAGAGGAGAGGCTCAAGGAGCTGCTCTTGCTTTTGGGCGAGCTTGAAGATGCTATGGATACGGCTCTTGGTGTGGAAGGCGGTGAAGACAGTGAATGATAATGATGTTGAGAGATACGCGGAGGCAATGGAAGGGGTATGCCGAAGAAATGACGATATTGCTCCGAGGCTTTACGACGAATACGGAGTGAAAAAGGGACTTAGAGACGAAAACGGAAGAGGAGTCCTTGCGGGCCTTACGAATATATCCAAAATAGTTTCGTCCAAGATAGTAAACCGAAAAAAGATGTCGTGCGACGGAGAGTTATGGTACCGCGGCTACCGTATAGAAGATCTTATAAACAGTCTCGGACCGAACGAGGCGGGATTTGAAAAGATCGCGTATCTGCTTTTGCTCGGAGAGATGCCGTCAGACGAGGAGCTAAAGGAGTTTTCGGAACTCATAGCGGAGAGCAGAACTCTGCCGGAGGACTTTACGAGCGATGTTATAATGCATGCTCCGAGCGGTGACATAATGAATTCGATGACCAGGAGCATACTTACATTGGCGTCATATGATAAAAAGGCAAATGATACGAGCGTCAGCAATTCACTGCGCCAGTGCGTGAAGCTCATAGCAGAATTTCCGCTGCTTGCCGTGTACGCGTACCATGCGTACAATTACGGCGAGCTTGGGAACAGCATGATAGTACACAGACCGGAAAAAGATCTGTCAACTGCCGAAAATCTTCTTATGATGCTGCGTTCCGACAGAAAATTCACGCCTATTGAGGCAAAAGTGCTTGACACAGCGCTGATCCTGCATATGGAACATGGTGGAGGAAACAATTCTACTTTCACTACAAGGGTCGTTACTTCATCCGGTTCCGATACGTATTCGACTATCGCCGCGGCAATGTCATCGCTGAAGGGACCGAAACATGGCGGTGCGAATATAAAAGTCATGCAGATGATGGATGATATAAAGAGTCATGTAAACGGCGGTTCTGACAGAGAAGGACTTACCGATTATTTAGGAAAAATAATCGATAAAGAAGCGTTTGATAAAAAGGGTCTTGTTTACGGTATGGGACACGCGGTCTATTCGCTTTCAGATCCGCGCGAAAGGATATTCAAGAGTTATGTTGAAAAGCTTGCGGTCGAAAAGGGCAGGGAGGATGATCTGCTGCTCTATAAGAATGTTGAGGAGATAGCGCCGCAGATAATTTCGGCGAAGCGCCGCATATATAAGGGTGTCAGCCCGAATGTCGATTTTTACAGCGGCTTTGTTTACGATATGCTTGGGATACCGCGGGAACTTTACACGGCGATATTCGCGGTGGCGAGGATAGTGGGTTGGAGCGCTCACAGGATCGAAGAGCTTATATGCATGGATAAAATAATCCGTCCGGCATACATGAGTGTAATGGAAGAAAAGAAGCTTGATCTGTAAAAGCGGATCTTCTGTAGCAAAGGAGATGAAGAGTGAATCAAAAATTAAAAGAAAAGATACTTGAATCCCTGTCATCGGTTTTGCCGGTGGCCGGGATAGTTTTGGCTCTGAGTGTATTGCTTGTGCCGTTGGATGTAGGAAATGTTATGATATTTTTAGTCAGTACGGTAATGCTTATCGTTGGGATGGGTATGTTTCAGCTCGGAGCGGAAACGGCGATGAATCCTTTGGGAGAGGGAATCGGCGGAGAATTGTCTAAATCGGGCAAAACAGCTGTAATTATATTTATAAGCTTTGTGATGGGCGTGCTTATAACCATTGCGGAGCCGGATCTACAGGTGCTTTCGAATCAGGTGCCGTCCGTTCCAAACAGCGTTCTGATATGGACGGTGGCTGTCGGTGTGGGACTGTTTTTGGCGGTAGCGGTGATGCGTGTGGTCTTGAAAGTAAATCTGTCCGTTCTGTTGATGATATTTTATGCGATACTGCTGATCCTGTCATTCTTTGTCCCGAAGGATTTTCTGGCGGTGGCATTCGACTCGGGAGGAGTGACCACCGGACCGATGACGGTGCCTTTCATCATGGCTATGGGTATAGGACTTTCCGCAATGCGAGGCGACAAGGATGCATCGAGCGACAGTTTTGGCCTTGTAGCTCTGTCAAGCATAGGTCCTATACTTGCTGTTATGGTCTTGGGATGTTTCTATGCTCCGAAAGAGACTGCGGATATGACGACGGAGATAGCATCTGTGGCAACGATGCGGGACGTTATAGAAATATTCGTAATTGAGCTGCCGCATTATGCGAAAGAGGTACTCATATCGCTTCTTCCGATCGCGGGAGTATATGTGATATTTCAGCTCGCAAGACGCAAGTATCAGAAGAGACAGCGGATGCGTATAGCGATGGGTTTTCTTTATACCTATGTCGGATTAGTGCTGTTTCTGTGTGGAGTAAATGTCGGATTTGCGCCTATAGGGACCATGCTTGGCAGTGAGATAGCCGGCTCGGGAATGGAATGGATCATGATCCCCATAGGCATGATAATGGGATATTTCATCGTAAAAGCCGAGCCTGCGATACAGGTACTGAACCATCAAGTGCAGTCTGTGACCAAAGGAACGGTTTCCGGAAAGACGATGAATCATTGTCTGTCCATAGGCGTGGCTATAAGTATCGGTCTCTCGGTTCTTAGGATCCTTACCGGACTCCCGATACAGTGGATAATCATACCTGGGTATATTATAGCGCTCGTAATGTCGAGATTTGTGCCGAAGATATTTGTCGGTATAGCTTTTGACTCTGGCGGTGTGGCGAGTGGCCCTATGACGTCCACGTTCCTGCTGCCGTTTTGTATAGGCGCATGTGGCGCCCTCGGCGGCAACCTTATGACCGATGCTTTCGGAGTCGTGGCACTTGTAGCTCTTACTCCGTTGATTGCGATTCAGATAATGGGATTGCGGTACCGGTTCAGGATGAGCAGGCAGATGCGAGCTGTAAGACCGGATATCATGCTCCCGGAGGACAGCGATGTTATTGTAGAGTTTACGGAGGAGTGAACAGATGGATCCTAATGAAAGAAAGATATCTTTTCGTGTATTGGTCTTGATAACGGGGCCGAAGCTTGCGGACAGGGCGGTCGAGATACTCAGGCATGAGGATATCCCGGTCCAGTTTGAGTGGAACGCGGCAGGGACCGCGTCAAGTGAAATGATAGATGTGCTCGGACTCGGCAGCCCGGACAAAAACGTTCTGGCAAGCTTTATGACAAAGGACGCTGCCGATCTGATGCTCAAAAAGCTTAAAAAAGAGCTTGGGCTCGGATCTGTAAACAGCGGTATCGCGTTCACGCTTCCGCTGAACGGCGCGAACAATTTGTTGGTCCACATACTGAGATCCGCGTATAAAGACGAACATGAGGACGGTGATGATAGAAAGGTAGTTGTCGATATGTCAGACGTAAAATATTCATTGATTGCCGTGATGGTAAATCAGGGCTACAGCGAGAATGTTATGGAGGCTGCCAGAGGAGCGGGCGCCGGAGGCGGAACGGTAATGCCGAGCCGCCATATCGCGAATGAAGAGGTAAAGGGCTTCTGGGGCGCGGGCTTCCAGGAGGAGAAAGATATAGTGCTGATCGTGGCGGACGGTGAGAGCAAGCTCGGTATCATGCAGGCCATAGGCGATAAGTGCGGGATGCACAGCGATGCCAAGGGCATGATAATCTCGCTACCGATAGACAGCGTTATCGGATTTTAAAAAACACCGTGCCGTGTTTTGCAGCTGTGAAACGCGGCACGGTCTTTTTTTTGGATCAAATAGTTAAAAAATTATCAGTAATATTTACCGATTATGTAATTATATTCGTGTTTTAAATGAAATTTGTTTTATAAAATTTACAGTGTAATCTCTTATTTTTTCGGGCAAAATATCATTATATACAAAATAGGTATAAAAAGCGCCGTCATATTTTGATACTATGACATATAGACAAATACAACATCTTGTGGTACAATAAGGTCATAAAGAAAGGGGTACGGCTCACAAGGCTTTGCCGCTATTTCACCGACTGAGAAATGAGGGATTTTATTATGAACAAGTATTTTGCTCCCGAATGGGAAGGCTTCGCAGCCGGTAAGTGGTCTGACGAAGGGATCAATGTCAGGGACTTTATCCAGAAAAACTACACGCCCTACGACGGAGGCGACGAGTTTTTGGAGGGACCTACCGAGGCTACAAAAAAGCTTTGGGACGAGGTCATGGAACTTTCGAAGAAAGAACGTGAAGCGGGCGGAGTGCTCGATATGGATACGAAGATCGTTTCGGGCATAACCTCGCATCCGGCGGGATATATAGATAAGGAGCTTGAGAAGATAGTCGGGCTCCAGACCGACAAGCCGCTGAAGCGTTCGCTCCAGCCGTTCGGAGGTATAAGGATGGCTGAGGGCGCGTGCGAATCGTACGGCTATAAGGTCGATCCGGAGGTCGAGGAGATCTTCACAAAGTACAGAAAGACGCATAATCAGGGTGTATTCGATGTGTATACACCGGAGATGAGGATGGCGAGAAAGTCGGCTATCATAACGGGGCTTCCCGACGCGTACGGAAGAGGAAGGATCATAGGCGACTACAGAAGGATAGCGCTCTACGGGATAGATATGCTCATAGAGGACAAGAAGCGTCAGAAGGATTCCGTATGCGGAAGCATGTCGGAGAAAAAGATAAGGCTCCGTGAAGAGCTTCAGGAGCAGCTGAACGCGCTTGCGGAGATGAAAGAGCTCGGAAACATCTACGGCTTTGATATCTCAAGACCGGCAAAGAATGCGAAGGAGGCTGTTCAGTGGCTCTACTTCGGATATCTTGCTGCTGTCAAGGAGCAGAACGGCGCGGCGATGAGTATAGGAAGAACATCGACCTTCCTTGATATCTACATCGAGAGAGATCTCAAAAACGGCGTTATAACGGAGAAAGAGGCGCAGGAGCTCATAGATCATTTCGTAATGAAGCTTCGTCTCGTTAAATTCGCGAGGACCCCGGAATACAATTCGCTGTTCTCGGGCGATCCGACATGGGTAACGGAGTCGATCGGCGGTGTCGGTATCGACGGACGCCATATGGTAACCAAGAACTCGTTCAGATATCTTCACACTCTTGAGAATCTCGGCCCGGCGCCGGAACCGAATCTGACGGTGCTCTGGTCAACTCGCCTCCCGAAGGAGTTCAAGGCGTTCTGCGCGAAGATGTCGATAAAGACCTCTTCGATCCAGTATGAGAACGATGACATGATGCGTGTGACCCACGGCGACGATTACGCGATCGCGTGCTGTGTATCGTCGATGGTGGTCGGCAAGGAGATGCAGTTCTTCGGAGCGCGCGCGAACCTTGCTAAGTGTCTGCTCTACGCTATAAACGGCGGTATGGACGAGAGACTAAAGATACAGGTAGGACCAAAGTACAGGATATGCGAGGGCGAGTATCTCGATTTCGACGATGTTATGGAGAAGTTCGAGGCGATGCAGGAATGGCTTGCTGACCTCTATGTGAACACTCTTAACGTTATCCACTATATGCACGACAAGTACTGCTATGAGCGCTCGCAGATGGCTCTGCACGACAGAGACGTTAAGCGTTATTTCGCTACAGGTATCGCGGGACTTTCGGTCGTAGCCGATTCTCTCAGCGCTATAAAGTACGCGAAGGTAAAGCCGATACGCGATGAGAACGGTATATGCGTTGATTTCGAGATCGAGGGCGATTTCCCGAAATACGGAAACAACGATGACAGAGTCGATGATCTTGCGGTGGACGTTGTGCACAGCTTCATGGATAAGATCCGCAAGCACCGCACGTACCGCGACAGTATACCGACGATGTCGATACTCACTATCACGTCGAACGTCGTATACGGCAAGAAGACCGGAAACACGCCGGACGGAAGAAGAATGGGTGTGCCGCTCGCGCCGGGAGCTAACCCGATGCACGGCAGAGACTCAAGCGGTGCGGTAGCGTCGCTCGCGTCAGTAGCGAAGCTCCCGTTCGGGGACGCGCAGGACGGTATCTCGAACACCTTCTCGATAGTGCCGGGCGCTCTCGGCAAGGACGATATGGTCTTCTCGGGTGAGCTTGATCTTGACGCGCTCATGAAAGAAGACTAATATAGAAGAACGAAAAATATACGGGCTGAAAAGCCACGGACGCACAGATAAGAAAGGGGTAATAATTATGTCACAGCAGGTAGATAACCTTGTAAATATGTTGGACGGCTATGTTGAAAAAGGCGGCCATCATCTCAATGTAAACGTGTTCAACCGCGAAACTCTTCTTGACGCGCAGAAGCATCCGGAGAAGTATCCGCAGCTCACGGTGAGAGTTTCCGGCTATGCCGTAAACTTTATAAAGCTCACAAAGGAGCAGCAGGACGACGTTATCTCCAGAACATTCCACCAGAGCATATAATTGTTATGGATCAGAGGGAAATAGACGAGCTCGTGCGTTTGCTTGACGCGCAGATAGCCGCGGGAGCGGGACATATCAATCTGACCGCTGATGAAAATGCGGTAAAGACAGAGGTCACCACCTCGCAGAGCGTGTGCGGAAAGAATATGGCATGTCAGGTGCCGACATTGCACGAGGGCTACGACGAATGACACCGGGCTGTGTCCGTACGGATCTTCCGTACCGGCACAGCCTGTTTTGCAATGATATGGAGGTGTAGTATGAAGGGGTATATACATTCGCTCGAATCATTCGGGACGGTGGACGGGCCGGGCACGCGCTACGTGATATTTTTTCAGGGCTGCCCCATGAGGTGCCGGTATTGCCACAATCCCGATACATGGGAGCTGAATAAGGGCGCGGAGATGACATCGGACGAGATACTGGAAAAGGTCGAGTCGGTGCGTGAATTTATCCGCAACGGCGGGATCACCGCGACAGGCGGCGAGCCGCTTATGCAGATAGATTTTCTGACCGAGCTTTTCAGAAAGGCGAAGACGGAGCATGGTCTCCACACCTGTCTCGATACCTCCGGGATCGCGTTTGATCCGCGCAATACCGAAAAATTTGACGAGCTGATGAGATATACCGATCTTGTCATGCTCGACATAAAGCATATAGATCCCGAGCAGCATATAAAGCTCACAGGTCAGAAAATAGACAATATAGCGGCGTTCGCGAAATATCTTTCGGATAAAGAGATCCCGGTTTGGATACGTCATGTCGTTGTTCCGGGTATAACTCTAAACGATGGATATCTCTACAGGCTCGGCCGCTTCATAGGCGGTATCAAGTCGTTAAAAGCGCTTGACGTGCTTCCGTATCATGATATGGGCAGAGCGAAGTACAAGGCGATGGGGATGGAGTACCCGCTTGAGGGGACTCCGGTCGCGACTAAGGAGGACGCGGTCAAGGCGAGAGAAATGATAATGCGCGGTTTAAAAGATGAGCTCAAGGCCTCGCATAATGCCTTTTAGTTATAGTATATCATAGAAAAGAAGTATTTGCCGTTTCTGTCAGGCTGTGATATAATGTCAGTATAATGGATAGGCGATCGGGAAACGGATTTTTCGCGATCACCCGATACTGAATCAGCGGAGGTAATGAACAATGGAGGAAAAATTGGTTTTGACCGAAGAATGGGACAAGACTTTCCCGAAAAGCGATAAGGTCGATCATCGGAAGGTGACTTTTCATAACAGATACGGCATAACGTTGGCGGCTGATCTCTACGAGCCGAAGCATTATGAGGGCAGACTCGCGGCGATCGCCGTATGCGGTCCGTTCGGCGCGGTAAAAGAGCAGGCGTCCGGACTGTACGCGCAGACCATGGCGGAGCGCGGGTTCCTGACCATAGCGTTCGATCCGTCATATACGGGCGAAAGCGGCGGCACGCCGAGATATGTGGCGTCACCGGACATAAATACTGAGGATTTTCAGGCCGCGGTGGATTTTCTTTCGGTGCAGGATAATGTTGATCCTGAAAAGATAGGCATAATCGGTATCTGCGGCTGGGGCGGCATGGCGATAAACGCCGCGGCGATCGACACGAGGATAAAGGCGACCGTGGCATCCACTATGTACGATATGACGCGCGTTAATGCCAAGGGCTATTTCGACGCGGAGGACAATGAGGCGATACGTATGGATAAGCGCAGGACGCTCAACGCGCAGCGCACGGAAGACTACAGGAACGGCAGCTATGCGCTTGCCGGGGGCGTGGTCGATCCGCTGCCGGAGGACGCGCCGTTTTTTGTAAAGGATTACTATGACTATTACAAGACTGAGCGCGGCTACCATAAGCGCTCGCTCAATTCGAACGGCGGCTGGAACATCACGTCATCGTTGTCGTTCCTGAATATGCCGATACTCCAATACGCTGGAGAGATAGAGAGCGCTGTATTGCTCGTTCACGGCGACAAGGCGCATTCATGCTATTTCAGCAAGGACGCGTACGCGATGCTCAAGGGAAACAATAAGGAGCTCATGCTCATACCGGGAGCGGTCCATACCGATCTCTACGACAGAACGGATATAATACCGTTTGATAAGATGGTCGAGTTTTTTAACAAGAATATGTGATAAGAAAATGTGATCAAGGAGCCGGGCGGGGCTGTCGGTTTTATGCGGCAGCCGTGTCCGGCTTTTTGCGTGGTGTGATCTTCATTAACACTTTGTATGCATGTTCCTGAAATCGCTGGGGGTACGATCTTCGGATTTGGCAAACCATCTGTTGAAATTTCTGAGTGATGTGAACCCGCTTTCATAACAGATCTCAGTCATTGGCAGGTCCGTATTTGTAAGAAGATATTTTGCATAGTCAACTCTGTATCCGTTCAGAATATCGATCAAACCACAGCCTATTTTAAGCTTAAATGTCCGTGAAAGATAACTTGGGTTTATCCCGAAAACTGACGCGATCGATCCGAGTGTTATATCCGATCTGAAATTTTCCGACATATATTTCAAAACATTGTAACAAAGGTCGGCATGATGGTTTGTCGGATAAGGTTCAAATTCACATTGCGCAAAAAGCAGTCCGAGTATTACATATAAAAATCCCTTTTCGACGATGCTGTTGTGCTTCTGATCGTATACGGAACGCAGTTTATTCATACAGTCCTCTGCCATAGGATCCGCGTTGTGTATGACGGGGGAAACGATGCGTTTTACGAAATAGGAATTGAGCCCCGATATGAGAGAGGGGCTTACAATGGTGATGCTGCCGTTGGCATTATCGGATGAGACGTATGAATGCTCCGTTTCAGGAAGCACTATCAGCCATGAATGCTCATGCAGTGTATACTTCTTTCTCTCGCATGTTATGACCATCTCGCCCTTGGTGCATAGCACAAGCTCAAGCTGCTTGTGTATATGGGAACAAAAAGAGAAATTGTCGGAGATGTCAAATATGGTAAGCAGACGATGGTCGGCTTCGTAAAATATCATTTTTGCATTCCTCCGTTTCTATGTTTATATGAGTTTATTTTAGCATATAGGTAAAAATATGTCCAGTATTTTTGAGGATATTTCTTTATTTCGATGCGAATCGTATGTTATACTGTGTATATGAGATCAGGAGAC
>CAJFNT010000095.1 GCA_904395315.1 uncultured Clostridia bacterium | reverse complement strand
CATCGCAGAGGCTCCACAGCTGCGAAATCTCACCAGCAGCCGATTGACGAGATTTCGGCATTTCGGCTTTACATGAGCAACGAATTTCTGAAAGCCACGCTCGATACAGGTGCTTTCTGTTATGCGGAAGGGTACTTTGTCCTGCGAGACGAGAAATATGTGCTGCCCGGAGAGGACGCTCTTTACCTGACTGAATACGCAAGACACCACCTGTCCGAGTGTACGCTCGATTTCTCTTATAAGCTGGTTTGCAGCCGAACAAGCGCCTGTGATGTTCAGTATATGTTCCGCGCCGATACGGAATTCAAAAAGCTTCCGTCTTTTGATTCCAACACGCAGAACATGGACGAGTACAACAAGGCTCTTGCAAAAGCTCTGGAAGATGCAAAAACGGAATTTCAGGAGCAGCTAAAACGTAACAAGTTAGTTAATGAAACCACATCACAGCGGATGTGTAAGTATATGGATGCGGCTCATTGGAACACAAGAGTTTTTCAAAGCAGAACTCTTCTTGCACCGATGGACTACACACGAGTCTATCAAAATCATAAATTTAAAGTCCCAGCCTATACGGCGATGGCAATTGGTCTTGAATTGACTTTACATGAAACAGAAGAGGCTCTGCGCTTATCCGGATTAGGTTACGACAACAGCAATGATACAGATTATGCCTATATGTATATTCTTTCGGCTTTTCACGGTTGCCCGATTGATGAGTGTAATGTAATCCTGGAGAAATTAAATGTAAAGCCTCTTGGAACAAAATCTAAAAAATAATCCGAATACTCGCATTCTAAATTTTTCATGGATCAAGGAGGAAGTGAAATGCCCAGAGGCAAAACTATAAAACTATTTTTAATGGATGGAGAGCCGAGCGGAAGGATTAAATGCTCCCTTGCCAATTGGACAGGAATCACATATAAGATCCCGCGTACTGCTCTGGACAAATGCAAGGATTTGGATATTCTCAAACAGAGCGGCGTATATTTTCTGTTCGGCACTGATAAGGCGGATAATGCGGTAGTGTACATAGGTCAGGCCGGAGTTCGCAAAAATGGCAAAGGTCTTCTTCTGCGAGTGCAAGAGGCACATAACTCCATTGATTATTGGACCGAGGCAGTCATGTTTACTACGACAAATAACTCTTTCGGGCCAACGGAGATAAGCTATCTTGAAAATCGTTTTTGTAATATGGCGATAGAAGCCGGCCGCTATGTTGTTAAAAACGGAAATGATCCCAATCCCGGGAATATTACCGAGGAGACAGAGAGTGAGCTTGAAGAGTTTATCGACTATGCGAAAATTGTGATGGGTGCTCTTGGACATAAGGTGTTTGAACCGTTTGTACCTTCTGTCGGATCAGTCGATACAGAACCGGTTCTATACATGGAATATGGAAAAGGCAAGGCGTCCGGTAAAAGGACAAGCGATGGATTTGTTGTGCTGAAAGGCAGCATAATCAATCCTACTATGACCAAAAGCTGCCCTGAAAGAACGATAAAGGATCGCAAGAAGTATGGGAATAAGATTGATAGTAATGGAACCCTAACGGCCGATGTGCTTCTTTCAAGTCCATCATCAGCAGCCGGATTTGTTGGCGGCGCTTCATTAAGCGGGAATGCACTCTGGAAAGATGCTGAGGGGAAAACATTAAAAGAATTACTTGATTAATCTTGAAATCACTACATACTATCAATAATGGTGATATATAGTAGGATATATTGAAAGCAAAGCTTACTCAAAAAAAACGGAAACGCCCTTATTTCAGACCTTTTTGCGTCCTTTTGCCCGAAATCCACAGACGGGCATTGTATCAAAGACAACACCACTATAGACATGGCGCGCGGTACGGGCGGGATGATAGCTTTTCGCTGCAGGGTGGAGGCGATGAAATAACGCCTATCTTTCATCCACTCGCCCTTGCCGTTAGGTTGAGGCGATGGCTGTTTTTTTTAGTTCGCTTTTAATAAGGAAGAAAGACAGCAGTCGATATGTTTCCTCTTACGTGGACAGATGGAGGCAATGAAAAATTCGGTGGATATGTTTTTATGTACACATGTGGATTTATTCCCGCGAACGTACGAAGCTTCTGACATCAAAATGAACGTATCGAGCCATGTTGAGACGGTGGTATTATTTGAAAAATAAAATTACTATGAATAAGTTAAAAAATAAATTTCTTAATAATAAAAGAGTGTTGATCACATGTTTCTAAGATGCTAACGGTGTTTATAATTTAAATGCGATTTTTATTATAGTAGATATTATATATTTAAAATAATGGAATATTAATTTGTTCAAAACCTCTTGACTTTTTTTTGTTTTCCTTATACAATATATAATGAGGATTGTAGGTGTATTTGCCAAAATATGAAAGGATAAAAATATGGGAAGAGTACTTATTGCGGGTACGTCAAGCGGTTGCGGAAAAACCACAGTAGCTTGCGCTATCATTCAAATTTTAAAAAACAGAGGCATTGAAGTCAATTCATTTAAGTGCGGACCCGATTGCCTCGATCCTATGTTTAATAATGATATAATCGGAATAAAATCGTATAATCTTGATTCATTCATGATGGATAGAAATACTGTTAAATATCTTATAAATGAACATAAATCTGAAATTACAGTTATTGATGGAGTAAAGGGTTATTATGATGGAATAAGTTTTACGAAAAAAGCAAGCACATATGAAATATCGATATATACAAAGACGCCCGTTATACTTGTAATGGATTGCAGCGGTATGACAACATCTGTCGGTGCGGTAATAAAGGGCTTTTTGAAATATAGAATAAATATGATAAAGGGGGTAATATTCAATAGACTTGATGCTAAAATGTATCCGGAGCTGCAGAAACTTTGCGCGGCGCTCAGAATTAAATGCTACGGATATATACCTAAAATGAAATCAGTAGTAGTTGAGAATAAGAATCTTTCACTTATAAACGATATTGAAATCGATGATCTTAAATCAAAGATGATGAAGCTTGCGGAGAAGATAGAAAAGACGCTTGATATAGACGGAATAATCGAGCAGTCGAAAACGGCGCGCGAGCTTAAATACAAGCCTCTTAATGTACCGTATGTCGGTAAAGCAAGAATAGCGTTTTCTTATGATAAGGCGTTTTGCTTGTATTATAGGGACAATATAGAGCTTTTGAAAAAGATGGGTGCAGAGATCGTGCTTTTTTCACCTATGCATGACAGAGAGTTGCCTGAAGGGATAGATGGATTAGTGCTCTGTGGAGGATACCCGGAGATGTATGCATCAGAACTGGCTAAAAATGAGACTATGCTGAGGTCAATAAAAAATTCTGTAAAATCCGGACTCCCGACTATCGCAGAATGCGCCGGATTTATGTATCTTCATGATGTGATGTATGATATAACCGGTGTTGCTTATAACATGGCGGGAGTTGTGCAGGGAAGATGTTATAAATCTGATGTGCCGATCAAAAACGGATATATTGAACTTGTTGCGAATACGTCAAATATTTTGTTGAAGCGAGGCGGAAAATTTAAAACGTATGAATATCATGTATATGAAAGTACAGATCCCGGAAGCACGTTTACTGCAAATAAAAACGGTGAAAACTGGAAATGTATAAATTCATCGCCGACTCTTTACGCCGGTTTCCCTCATCTTCATTTCTATACAAATATAAGGATGGCTGAGAGATTTATGCGGTGTTGTATAAAATGATAATCCTTATACGGCATGCAAAGACAAAAGGAAATCTAAAAAAGAGATATATTGGAACCACGGATGAACCGATACTTCAGGGAACACGACTGGAAAAACAATATCCGCAGGCTGAAATAATAATTTCAAGTCCAATGAGACGGTGCATAGAAACGGCACAGCTTATATATCCCGGAAAGAAAATAAGAGTATACAAAGACTTATCTGAAATAAATTTCGGCAAATTCGAGAATAAGTCATATGAAGACCTTAAAGATGATCAATATTATAAGCAATGGATCGCATCAAACGGGAAACTTCCGTTCCCTGATGGTGAATCTGCCGATAAATTTAGAGAAAGAAGTATAAATGCGTATAATGCTGTTTTGGAGAATTTTTCGGATAAAAATATTGCTTTTATTGTACACGGAGGGACAATAATGGCTGTGATGAGTCATATTTTCGGCGGAGACTTCTATGATTATATGACGGATAATTTGAGTGGATTCAAATTCAACGCAGGAGAGAAAAACTATAAACGGATATAGATCCGAGTAATAATATGAAAGGAATGTATAATGGATAAATTATGGGGCGGACGATTCAGAAAAGCGACTGATAAGAGGGTCGATGATTTCAATTCGTCCATAAGATTTGATAAGAGAATGTATAGACAGGATATAAAGGGTTCGATCGCGCACGCGAATATGCTCGGAAAACAGGGTATCATACCTAAAGAGGATGCTGACGCGATAGTTTCAGAGCTAAAAAATATCTTAAATGATATTGAAAATGGCGACGTTAAATTTATGATCGATGCTGAAGATATCCATATGAATATTGAGAAGATCCTGACTGACCGAATAGGTGACGCGGGAAAACGTCTTCATACAGGAAGAAGCAGAAATGACCAGGTAGCTTTAGATATAAGAATGTATTTGATGGATGAGACTGCGGATATCGAAGAGATGCTTGTTGAAACAATGAGTACATTGGTTGAACTCGCAAAGCGCAATGTTGACACGATAATGCCGGGTTATACACATTTGCAGAAAGCGCAGCCTGTAACATTTGCGCATCATTGTATGGCATATTATGAGATGTTTAAGCGCGACTACGCGAGACTCAAGGAATGCAGAAAGAGAACAAATGTAATGCCGCTTGGTTCAGGCGCTCTCGCGGGTACTACATATATGCTTGATAGAGAATATGTTGCTGATATGCTCGGGTTTGAAGGAGTTACAATGAATTCTCTTGATGGCGTTTCAGACAGAGATTTTGTAATAGAGCTCGCAAGCTGTCTTTCGATAATAATGATGCATTTGAGCAGATTTTCGGAGGAGCTTATATTGTGGTCGAGCAATGAATTTTCATTTGTAGAGATGGATGATGCATATTCTACAGGCTCGTCAATAATGCCGCAGAAGAAAAATCCTGATGTGGCTGAGCTTATAAGAGGAAAGACCGGGAGAGTATATGGAAATCTTATGAGCCTTTTGACTATGATGAAGGGTATACCGCTTGCATATAATAAAGATATGCAGGAGGATAAAGAACCGATATTTGACAGCATTGATACTGTAAAACTGTGTCTGCCTGTATTTTGTGATATGATAAGAACAATGAAAGTTAATGTGGATAATATGCGTAAAGGTGCGAAGGGCGGATTCACAAATGCTACAGATGCGGCAGATTATCTTGTTAAGAAGGGACTTCCTTTCAGGGACGCGCATGCGGTCATAGGAAATATGGTTTTCTATTGCATAGAGAATAACAAAGCGATAGAGGATCTGTCAATGGAAGAAATGAAATCGTTTTCTGATATAATCGAGGATGATATATATGAAGCCGTTTCGCTTGAGACCTGTGTAAATGACAGAAATGTGATAGGCGGGCCGGCTAAAAAAGTGACAGAGAAAGCAATCAAGAAGGCGGAAAAATTTATTAATTCTATAGACATTGCGGAAGATTGATAATATCGTTGAAAGGAAGTTTATAAGATCATGGGAAGAATGTTTGGAACGGATGGTATAAGAGGAATAGCAAATGTGGAGCTTACTGCTGAGTTAGCTTTTAAAGTCGGACAGTGCGGAGCTTATGTGCTTACTAAGAATATAGATCATAGACCGAGGATACTTATAGGAAAGGATACGAGAAAATCCGGAGATATGCTTGAAGTAGCTTTGACAGCAGGTATGTGCAGTGTCGGAGTAAAGGTCATACCGCTTGGAGTTATACCGACTCCCGCGGTCGCATATCTTACGAGACTGTATAAGGCTGATGCCGGAGTTGTCATTTCAGCTTCACACAATCCCTGCGAATATAATGGAATTAAATTCTTTAATTCCGATGGCTATAAGCTTTCCGACTCGGTAGAGGATGAGATAGAGGCGTATATAAAAGAAGATAAAAAGATAGGTGATCTTCCTACTCACGGAAAAGTCGGATATGTAAGCGCAAACCACAATGCTGTTGAGGATTATGTTAATTTTGCATGTTCAACTATAGACTGTGATCTCAGAGGGATGAAGATAGCGATAGATTGCGCAAACGGAGCAAGTTATCAGACAGCTTTCAAAGCGCTGAATAAACTCGGCGCGAATGTTGAGGCGATACATAATACTCCGGATGGTGTAAATATAAATGCCAAGTGCGGTTCAACTCATATGGAAAGTCTTCAGTCATATGTGACATCAATAGGCGCTGATATAGGTTTGGCGTTTGATGGTGACGCTGACAGAATGCTTGCTGTGGATGAAAACGGAAAAATAATAGACGGCGACCAGATAATGGCAGTTTGCGCAAAATATATGCTCGACAACAATAAGCTTAAAAAGAATACTCTTGTAGCCACGGTCATGAGTAATCTTGGACTGTTTATAGCAGGTGAAAAATTGGGTATAAACATACCTCGCACAAAAGTTGGAGACAGATATGTTCTTGAGGAAATGCTTGATAAAGGCTACAGTATAGGCGGCGAGCAGTCAGGACATATCATATTTCTTGATCATAATACTACCGGAGACGGTCTTGTAAGTGCTTTACAGTTTTTATCTGTCCTTAAAAAAACAGGTCAGAAAGCGTCTGAGGCAGCAGCGATAGTTGAGGTTTTACCGCAGGTGCTTGTAAATGCTGTTGTAAAACCCGAAAATAAAGATAGATATATGGAAATAGAAGAAATAGCAGAGGCATGTAAAAAAGTTGAGGAAATGTTTGCAGGAGAGGGAAGAGTTCTTATAAGACCTTCGGGAACAGAGCCGCTTGTACGAGTGATGATAGAAGGCAAGAATAAGGATGTTTTGCAGGCAGAAGCGGAAAAGCTTGCTTCTTTAATAGAGAAAATATTAGGTTAAAATTTTTGAGGTATGGGCTTAAAAAGTCCATACCGTTTTTTTGTTTTGCATATAATAGTAAAATATTAATAATTTAATCCTTGTCAATCCAGCCGTCGTGTGATAAAATATATTTATAGTAAATGATGCAGGGAGTGTTTTGAAATGGCAAGATCAACTGTAGAAATATTTCCCGATAGGAATTTTGGATTGGTCCACGATATTGATGAAAAACCGAATATAATCGAATTCGCGCTTCATAATCATGATGATATATATGAAATAGTCATGCTTTTAAATGGTGACTGTGAGTTTTGTGTTGAAGGAAATACATATAAAATTAATCCTGGAGATATAGTCTTTACTCGTCCATTTGAACTGCATAAGATGGTGTGTCTTTCTGAGAGAACATATGAAAGAATAATTTTATATATAAGATCAGATTATTTTAAACAGCATAAATGTGAAGATTATCTTGAAGTTTTCAAAAACAGAGAGATAGGTACAGGGAATCTTATTTCACAGAATATTAAAGACAGAGCGTTGAATAATTGTTTTAAAAGACTGGATATGTACTGCAGTCAAAAAGAGTATAATGTAGCTGAAAAAATTGTTTATGAATTTCTGTATCTTATGAATTGTTATAGAAATGATTCTTCTGGATTTCATACAAAGGATGAGAGAGTAAGAAAAATAATAATGTATATAAATGATCATCTTTCAGAAAATCTTAATCTTGACATTCTTTCAAAGAAATTTTTTATTGCCAAACAATATATGTGCAAGGTTTTTAAAAAGAACACGGGATATACAATATATCAGTATATAAGCTACAAACGTATTTTGCTGGCGCAAGAGCTTTATAGAAGTGGACAGTCTCTTACACAAGCAAGTATGAATGCTGGCTTTAACGATTATGTAAATTTTTACAAAACATATATGAAATATATTGGGAAATCTCCCAAACAGATAGATTGAACTGTCAGCGGCTCCAGCGAGGAGCCGTTATTTTTATTGATAATATTAAAAAGTCAATATATGCAATGTTTTGAGCTATTATTACTATATCAATTTCGGATAATGTGTGATATTATATTACAGTCGGAAAACTGGTTTTAAAATATTTGATCGGTTTTCAGATATGTTATAATAGCTCTCTCTTTAAAAAATATAAATCAAAATTAAGCATGTCAGAGTTGAAGGCATGCTTAATTTTTTTAATAAATCAGTGGATATTAGATAAATAATAATATATTTATACTATTTATGTTGACTTTGAATATGTACAGTATTATAATGTAATTAAGAATTATGACGTGATCGATAGAGAAAGTCATAAGAATCAGGATACGGTTTTTACAGAAATGTTGAAAATGTAACTGTTCATGAAAGGAAAGAATATGGAAAGAAAAAGAAACAGGAATGCCATACGATCTGTTAACATGATAATGGATGCCTATGTGGAATTGCTGGAGGAAACGCCGGCGGAAAAGATAACAGTTACGGCAATTGTCAATAAAGCGGGACTTAACAGAAGCACATTTTATGCTCATTTTGAAAATCCGGATGGAGTCCAGAATATGCTTGAACAAAAGCTCGTAGACGATTTGCTCGAGAGCATGAAGGATTTTGATCTGGAAGGATTGATGAAAAATCCAAAACCGCTGCTTGAATTGGTTGCTGAACGTATAGAGGCTAAAATGAGTTACGTTAAGCTCATGTTCGAAAAGCATTCCGCCGCGCATTGGATGGACAGCCTTAGGGAGGCCGTGATTGAAAAGTTTATGTCCGATCCTCAAGCGGAGATGTATGATGACAAAGATATGCTCCTGCTGAATGTCCGCTTCTTCGTAGGAGGATATATCTCTTTATGCCGTGACTGTATAACTAACCGTCTTAACAGACCTTTGAGCAGTCTTACAGATACGCTTTCAAAGACGATCTCCGGCGGACTTGCGGCAACATACACACAGAAATGATATATGGTTTTAAGATAAATATGTTTTTGCATACACTGATTTGCTCCAGATAGGTATTTATGTAAAAAACAGATATTTATATATAAAATATATGCAAAATCATCAAAAAAGTATTGAAATTATGCGGAATATATGATAAAATGGATATACCTAAGAGTATACATACATTTTGTGAACAGATGGCTTTTTAATTATTATTTTTTTAACAAAAAAGCCTTTACAAAACAAGTATAATGTTGTATAATAAAAGAAAACAAAAACAAAACCAAGCAAAACAAAATTTAAACGGAAGAGGGTAAAAATCATGTACAAGTCTGATTATGAAATCAAAAAAGAAATGTGCGAAATCGGCAGACGTATTTACAATGACGGTTTCGTTGCCGCAAATGACGGTAATTTCTCTGTAAAGATCGACGAAGATACGTTTTATGTAACGCCTACTGGTGTTTCAAAGGGATTTATGACACCCGAAATGATCTGTAAGGTTGACGGAAAAGGCAATATGAAGGAAGCTAACGGTCAGTGGAGACCTTCGTCAGAGTTTAAGATGCATCTTAAGGTCTATCAGCAGAGACCGGATGTAAACGCTGTCGTTCATGCTCATCCGCCGATCGCTACATCATTCTCGATTGCCGGTATCGCGCTTGATAAACTTATCATGCCAGAGGCTGTTATATTCCTTGGCGCTGTTCCGATAGCTCAGTACGGTACTCCTTCAACAATGGAGATACCTGAGTCACTCGAGCCGTATCTTCAGGACTATGATGCAATACTTCTTGCAAATCATGGCGCGCTTTCATTTGGATGTGACCTCAACACCGCATTCTTCAGAATGGAATCGACAGAGTTTTATGCTAAACTCTTGTTCTATGCAAGAATGCTCGGAGGAGAAAATGAAATACCGTGCGGTGAGGTAAAGAAGCTCATTGATCTGAGAAAGCAGTTCGGTGTTCCCGGAAAGCACCCGATGGAAAAGCTTTGTCCGGGATGTTTTGCAGGAGATGATACATGCTCTATGTCTCCTACAGAAGCAAATGAAAAGTATGGAGTTGAGTCAAGCGCGGCATATCACGGATTCCAGCCGCTCCCCTCACAGGTTTGCCCGGCTCCCAAAAAGTCAGACTGCAGCGAGAAGGATATAGAAAATATAGTAGCTGAAGTTACAAAGCGTGTACTTGAGCAGTATAATAAATAATCGACGGCATTTATATGCTGCGGTAAGAGACGGGAGCTGATATTACATATGATGACTATTGACGATATGCTGTCGGAGGTCGCTAAAATTGTAGACACAGCTCCGAATAAAAGTCAAGAAATAAAGAAAGTTCCGGAAAAGATCAAAACTGAGCTTCCCAAAGCTGATATTGGATCCGGAACGATCAAGGCCGGACCGGAAACACTCGAGTCTTGTTTATCTTTAGATCCCGGTATACCGGAAAAAAACGCCGATGAAAATAAGTTGCTCAAAAAGGTATCGCTTAGTTTAAGATTTGCCAAAGAGGCTGCGTATTGCATTGAAAAAGCGGCTGGTATCATCGGTGTGAATGCTGTGATCGCAGTAACAGATGCCGGAGGAAATTTGATATTGCTTGAAGCGATGGATGATTCATACATTGCGAGTGTCAATGCCGCGCGTGATAAGGCATATACGGCGGTAGCCCTTAAAATGCCTACGCATGAAGCTTTGAAAGAATCAAGAGGAGGATCTCTTGATGGACTTACAAACGGAGGCGGTATATTGATGCTTGGCGGAGGTTATCCAATATCGCACGGCGGCGCGATCATAGGCGGCATAGGCGTTTCCGGAGGAACAAAGGAGCAGGATATGCTCCTGGCCCATATAGGAATAGAATATCTAAAAAAACGAATCAATTCTCTTTGAAAAATAAGACTTTGAATAAAGTCAAAAAGGGGGCAGCAAAGTGATAGATGAACAAAAAGTAAGCCGCATCGTTAGAGATGTGATGTCCAGAATGGATTTATCAGCTATCAACAAGCCGGCTCGTAAGCAGCTCGGCGTATTTGATACAATGGAAGAAGCATTGGAGGCTGTCAATAAGGCTTATGTTCAGTTCAGACAGTATAACAAAGCGCAGCGCGAAAATATTATAAATGAAATAAGAAAACTTACACATGCTGAAGCGGAGACAATGGCAAAACTCGCTGTTGAGGATACCGGTATGGGAAATGTTTATCACAAGATCCTTAAGCATCATCTTGTGGCAGATAAGACTCTCGGCACATCGGATCTTGAAACGAGAGCTATGTCAGGTGACGGCGGTCTCACTCTTACAGAGATGGCTCCTTATGGAGTCATCGGAGCGATAACTCCCTCCACAAATCCGAGCTGTACTATAATCTGTAACAGTATATGTATGCTTGCAGGAGGAAACGCGGTAATATTCAATCCGCATCCACATGCAAAAAGGATCTCAGCATATGCTGTGGATCTTGTAAACCGTGCTGTATTGGCAGCGGGAGGCCCTGAAAACATAGTTGCGACTGTGGCTAATCCTACAATGGAGACCTCTAATATGATGGTAAATCATCCGTCTGTAAGGATGCTCGTTGCTACAGGTGGTCCCGGAGTCGTAAAGATGCTTCTCTCTTCAGGCAAAAAAGCTATAGGAGCAGGAGCAGGAAATCCGCCTGTCATAGTTGATGAGACAGCTGATATAAAGAAGGCAGCCAAAGATATAATAGATGGCTGCACATTTGACAATAATCTTCCGTGTATAGCGGAAAAAGAAGTATTCGCGCTGAGTTCAATAGCTGATGAACTCATCCATTATATGCTTCAGAACGGCTGCTATATGCTCAGCAGTGAACAGATAAAGCAGCTTGAAGATGTCGTTCTTGTATGGAAAGAAACAAAGAGCGGCAAAAAGGTGCGTGTTATAAATAAGAGTTGGGTAGGGCGCGATGCGAAGAAGATACTCGCTCAGATAGGTGTAAACGTATCAGATGATATAAGATGTATAATCTGTGAGACAGATTTTTCACAGGCGTTTGTGCAGACAGAATTGATGATGCCTATACTTCCGATAGTTCGTGTAGACACATTCGATGAAGCTGTTGAGATGGCTGTAAAGGCTGAACACGGAAACAGACATACAGCTCATCTGCATTCTAAGAATGTTGATCATATGACGCAGTATGCGAAAGCGATCGAGACGACTATTTTTGTTAAGAATGCTCCGAGTTATGCGGGTATAGGATTTAACGCTGAGGGATGGACTACTTTCACTATTGCCGGTCCTACCGGTGAAGGTATAACATCGCCGAGAAGCTTTACGAGACTCAGAAGATGCGTATTGTCTGACGCGCTTTATATTATTTGACAATAACGCATGCATCTTAAAATGAAAGGACTGAATGAAAATGAATGAATCAGAAGTAGCTGCATTGGTATCGCAGGTATTGAAAGAGATGACCGGACAGGCAGCTCCGGCACCGGCAGCCGCTTCGGCGCCAGCAGCAAAAGCTGCGGCTCCGGTTTCTAACGGCGATATACCGAAGACAGCGCATGTTGCGATGCTTACAGCTTTACATAAGTTTGAAGTACAAGAATATCCGATACCTCCTGTAGGTGATGATGATATTCTGGTAAAGGTAGAAGGCTGCGGAGTGTGTGGTACTGACGTACATGAATGGAATAAGGATCCGTTTGGTCTGATACCTGTTGTTCTTGGTCATGAGGGAACAGGAACTATCGTTGCTATGGGTAAAAACATAAAGACAGATACTCAGGGCAATCCTGTAAAGATAGGGGATAAGATAGTTACATCAGTTGCTGTATGCAACAGCTGTGCAATGTGCAGACTGCATCCGGAGCTCCCGAACCTTTGTGAAAATGCAAGGATCCAGGGACTTCTTCCGGATAAAGAATCAAATCATCTTCAGGGATGGTTCTCTGATTACATGCTTATAGAAAAGGGAGCTACATTCTTTAACGTTTCCGATATGACACTTGATCAGAGAATGCTCATCGAGCTTGCGGCAGTCGCTGTACATGCTGTAAGACGTGCAACCGATACAGGTCTTATGCCTCTTGGCGCTACTATTGTTATTCAGGGAATGGGTCCTGTAGGTCTCATGGTATGCGCTGTTCTTAAGACCAGAGGTTACAGAAATATAGTTGCAGTAGACGGATCGGAGATGCGTCTTGAGATGGCTCATAAATTTGGAGCATCACATATAATCAACTATACTGATTTCAAGAGCACAGAAGAAAAAGTCAATTGTGTAAAGAGCATAACATATGGTTTGGGTGCAGATTTTGCATTCCAGTGCACAGGTGCTCCTCCGGCAGCCGCTGAAGTATGGAAGTTCGTAAGAACAGGCGGCGGTATGTGCGAGATGGGCTTCTTCACAAATAACGGAGATTGCACTATCAATCCTCATCTTGATATATGCTCAAAAGAAATAACAGTTGTTGGATCATGGACATACGGAGCACTTGAATATCCCGATACCATCTCATTCGTTAAGCAGTGCTGTGAAATGGGAATACCGCTCACGGATCTCATAACACATAGATACGGACTTGATGAGATGAATGAGGCAATGGAAACTAATGTTGCTAAGAAGGGTATTAAGATCGCATACGTAAATAAGAATTTTTGATTATAACCAAATGCAAAAGGAGTGCAAACGATGAATGACGCAATCGGAATAGTTGAAATGTTCGGTTTTGTTACTGCAATAACGGCAGCTGACGCTGCGGCAAAGGCAGCTGATGTGAAAATTATTGCAATTGACTCCAATAAGCCTGCCAACGCCGACTCTGTTGAAGTTCCGCTGATCATGGCGGTAAAGATGCAGGGTGATGTATCGGCGGTAAAGGCCGGCGTTGAAGCAGCGGTAAAAGCTGCGAATACTGTTTCGGGAGTCATATGCGATCATGTCATTTCAGGTCCGACAGATGACACACTCAAAATGGCTGAAAGAATTAGTGTTGGTCGTGACAGAGTGGGACACATACCAATGAATGCTTA
Source organism: uncultured Clostridia bacterium (assembly GCA_904395315.1). Classification (GTDB taxonomy): domain Bacteria; phylum Bacillota; class Clostridia; order UBA1381; family UBA1381; genus Ornithomonoglobus. The sequence continues at coordinate 12,587 of CAJFNT010000095.1, read as the reverse complement.
AAGGGGGAATTGCCATGCAGGCAATAGGATTACTGGAAACCAGAAGCCTCACTGGAGCAATTGACGCAACTGATGCTATGACTAAATCAGCTGAAGTGAAATTGGTTGGAACCGTGAAAATCGGCTCAGGACTGGTAAATGTAGTAGTAACGGGAGATGTAGCGGCAGTCAGAGCGGCAATAAAAGCCGGTAAAGAGGCTGCGGAGCTGGTAGGAGAGGTATATGCAACTCATGTAATACCTCAGCCGGACGATGCAATCACCAAGATACTTCCGTCTTTCTATTAAAAAGGAGGAATTATTATGAATGTAGATTTCTCAATTGGATTGGTAGAAGTGAGTGGTCTTGGCGATGCAATCAGAATGCTCGACGAGATGTGCAAAACGGCTGATGTGGAATTTGTAGCTACTGAAAGAAAGCTCGGCGGCAGGCTGGTTACTATCGTTGTAAAAGGCGAGCTTACGGCTGTTAAATCTTCAGTCGATAAAGGTGTTGAAATGGCAAAGTCATTTGGAACTTTCAAGGCTTCTCAAGTGATAGCGCGGCCGCATCCGGAGATACTTCCGTATCTTCATCTTGATAATGAAGATGTGGTTCCGAATTGGAAACCGCAGGAACTCATGTTGGCCCGACAACGGAGCCAGACGGCAACAAAATCAAATCGGCAAGAAGAACAAGAAAGTCTACGGAATCAAAATAATATATAATAAGGATTAAAACGTTCTGCGTTTTAATATATAATTCTAAACTAAGTAAAATTTAGGACAAAAGTCCAAAGAGAAATAGGAGGAAAATAAAATGGCAGTAGAAGCATTGGGAATGGTTGAGACAAGAGGTCTTGTTGCAGCAATCGAAGCGGCAGATGCAATGGTAAAGGCAGCTAATGTAACTCTTATCGGAACTGAGAGAATCGGTTCAGGACTCGTAACTGTTATGGTTAGAGGAGACGTAGGTGCTGTTCAGGCTGCTACAGACGCAGGTTCGGCTGCAGGTGCAAGACTTGGCGAATTGGTTTCAGTACACGTAATACCGCGTCCGCACGGTGATGTTGAAAAAATATTGCCCAGCATCTGATAACAGAAGCTGATAATGTTAATATAGAGTGTATGCGCGCTTATACGCGCATACACTGTCTATTCAAAAAAACATAGGAGGGATACGCGGTGGCAACACTGGAAAAGATTATCACAGACGCAGTCGTGGCAACATTAAAGCGCCGGGATGAGGACGATGTAATCAAGATCGGCGTTTCTGCGAGACATGTTCATCTTTCCAAAAAGGATTTGTACGCACTTTTCGGCGAAGGCTATGAATTACATAAGAAGAAAGAGCTCATGGGTGGTCAGTTCGCTGCTGAAGAATGCGTTACGATTGTCAGCCCGAACCTCAGATCTATCGAGAAGGTCAGAATTCTTGGACCGCTTAGAAAACAGAGCCAGATTGAAATATCGAGAACCGATACATTCAAATTGAAGAACAGTCCGCCTGTTCGTCCGTCAGGACAGCTCAAGGGTGCGGCTCCCATGGCCATAGTAGGCCCAAAAGGTAGTATTTTTCTTAATGAATGCTGCATAATAGCAAACAGACATATCCATTTGCCGCCGTATCTTGCAGATAAGTATGGGCTGAAGGATAACGATCTTGTCGATGTGGAGGTTGAGACGGGGAAACCGACTCGTTTCTTTGATGTACAGGTCAGAGTTGACGAAAGTTTCACACCTGAGATGCACATTGATACTGACGACGCAAATGCCTGCTCGCTGAAAACAGGCGATGTAATCAAAATAATTACAAAAAAATAATGTTGTAAATAACCATCTGCGTTTTCCCGGATTTATAATGCAGAGAAAACAAGATACGCTGTTTTGAGCAAAATGATTCGGGGAATTGCAGAAAGGAATGATAGAATATGATATTAGGCAGAGTTTATGGAAGCGTAGTTTCGACTCATAAAGTAGAGTCGCTCGTCGGAAGCAAATTTATGCTTGTACAATGTATAGAGAACGGCGCACTTGTAGATAAATATCTTGTCGCTGTGGATGGTGTCGGAGCCGGTATAGGCGAAGATGTAATAATAGTCCAGGGATCAAGCGCAAGAATAGGTATGCGAAACCAAAACGCTCCGGTAGACGCTTTAATAGTCGGCATCCTTGACGAGAAACAGGCATAGAAAGTTCCGAGGGGATTTCGAAAAACTGCTGTATTACAGCACGATATAAATAGCAGAATATATAGCTGAAAGAGCTTATTTGCTCTTCGGATCGATTGTGTAGTCTGATATTTTATCGAACAGCAATTTTTTTTGAGTTATAATCAAAAAAAACGGAGGAAGCGGCAATGAATTTAGAAGAGCTTCAAAAAATCGTATATGATGCCGGAATAGTGGGCGCAGGCGGCGCAGGATTCCCGACACATAGAAAATTTTCTGAAAATGTAAATCAAATAGTTGTTAATGCGGCAGAGTGTGAGCCGCTTATGATGGTTGACCATCACATTCTTGAATTTCATCTTCAGGAGTTGGTCGACACATTGAATCTTTTGTGTGATGTAATGAACGCTGAGGAAGCTATAATAGGTATCAAGGGAAAGAATATGCATCTTCTTGATAAGTCTGTTGTAAATTCTTTGGCAGGCACAAGAATTAAAATTAAGGAAATTCCCGACATCTATCCTGCCGGAGACGAAGTTGTTTTGACTTATGAAACAACCGGTAAGATAATACCTGAGGGTGCTATTCCGGTAATGGTAGGTGTTATGGTTATAAATGTTGAAACAGTTTTCAACATATATAAAGCTGTAAATAAAGCTGAGCCGGTAATCGATAAATATATTACTATAGGCGGTGATGTTCCGAAAGATGTAACTGTAGTTGCACCGGTAGGAATGAAGATATCCGAATTGCTCAGCGCTGCAGGTTATCCGGATCTAAAGGGGAAAGCTGTTGTAAACGGCGGTCCTATGATGGGTAAGCTCGTAGATCTTGAAAATGATGTTGTGACAAAGACAACAAAGGGACTTTTGATATTCCCTGTAACACATTCGATAGTCCAGCGTATGAAGATGCCGGTAGCGACCGCTGTAAAACGCGCATCGGCAGCGTGCTGTAACTGCACGATGTGTTCAGATCTCTGTCCGAGATATCTGCTTGGTTATCATCTTGAGGTACATAAGACGGTTCGTGTGGCATCACATGGTGAGGTGCGCAATGTTGAGGCGTTTTTGCAAAACGCGCTTTGCTGCGGATGTGGAATTTGTTCTGTAATAGCATGTCAGCAGGGACTTTTCCCGTCAAAGCTGTCGATGGAAATAAAGGGATCTTTGGGTAAGCATGGTCTCAGAAGACAGAATAATGTTCAGCCCGAGCATGTCCGCCCGGAGAGAGCATCAAGATTGGTTTCATCAAATAAGCTTATAGACAGACTCGGAATAAGACGATATGTAAAGGATAAGGTTGAAAAAGTAGATACCGTATTCAATCCGAGCGTTGTATATATAGAGCTTAAGCAGCATGTCGGCAAGCCTGCGTCAGCTGTTGTAAGCGTAGGCGATAAGGTTACAAGAGGACAGCTGGTGGCTGCTACCGCATACGAGGATCTTGGAACATCTATGCATTCAAGTATAGATGGTACCGTACAGGCGGTAACAGACAGATTTGTAGTGATCGGAAAGTAGGGTGAACACGAATGAATTCAATAGGATTAGTTGAGTGTAAAAACGTATCAAAAGGTATTGTTGTTACCGATGAAATGCTTAAGAGTGCTGGAATAACACTTATAAGCTCAGGTTCTGTATGTCCAGGCAAGTTCGTCACTATAGTCGGAGGCGAGCTGTCGGCAATTCAAGCATCGGTTGACAGAGCAAAGGTTATCGCAGAGGACGCGCTTATAGATACTTTTGTTATAGGTAATCTTGGAAATAATGTATTCGAAGCGATAAACGGTGCTGTTGAGGTAAAGAATAAGCGCGCATTCGGTATAATCGAGACATTCACAGCGGCAAGCGCTATCGAGGCTGCCGATGCGGCTGTAAAATCTGGATACATAGAGCTTATCGAGGTACGTGTTGCAAGAGGTATGGCAGGAAAATGCTTTGTATCGCTTACCGGTGATGTAAGTGACGTAAGAGCAGCCGTTGAAGCCGGTGCTGCGATCGCGGCGGAGCAAGGTGTTCTTATAAATACAGAAGTTATTGCAAACCCTCACGAGGAACTGTGGGATGCAGTCCTGTAATATTTGAAAATGAAATAAGAGTGTAAGCAATAATATGCATACACTCTTATTTTTATTACTCACCAAATACAATTTTTCTTATTGTTTTTGTGACACCCTCGTTGTCGTTCGATTCACACACATATTTGCACAGCGCCTTAAGATCAGGATGCGCGTTTTCGACCGCGTAGCTTTCGGCGCAGACGCGCATCATATCTGCGTCATTCATAAAATCACCGAATGCCATGCACTCTTCGGGCTTATAGCCGTAAATCTTCTGTACATGCTCAATGGCGCTGCCCTTTGTGACGCCTTTTTTCATTATATCGAGCCAGTGTTCGCCGGAGACGAGGACATTGGCTGTATCATAATAATCCTTAAGAAGAGGATAGCAATGCTTCTCAGAAGTCTCATCATCGTATACAGCTATTTTTAAGAGATCGTCATCAACTGAACGTTCTACCACGTCATCAACGGTGCGGTAGTTCAGATAATACATTATTACATTCTGTATATGTGTTTCGTTTTCGGCTTCGCCAAATGCACCGTGAACTCCGCAGGCTATAGAATAAAGTCCCGGCTCATTTTTCAGTATCGAGAGTATCTCCTTTGCCTGAGATTTATCAAGCGGATCACAGAGTATGCGTTTGCCGTTCTCGTAAACCATTGCTCCGTTTTCAACGATAAAGGTCAGGCTGTCTTTGTATTTTTCAAACTGTGTGAACACCGTCTCGTACTGTCTGCCGCTCGATACCGCAAATTTTATACCGTGTTGGTGCAGCTTTTCGATGATCTCGTCAAAATCATGCGGCAGTTCCTTTTTTTCATTTAAGAGAGTGCCGTCAAGATCACATGCTATGAATTTTATCATGGTAAACTTCTCCTTTACTTTAATATGCGCAGATTTTTCGGGTAGTGATTTTTTATGGTGCCTCCTGAACCTTTTCCCCATCCTATCGGATAGCCGTTTGCCGTTATGACACACCATCCGTTTACGTCACCGGTTATAACATCTCCCATCATATATTGCCTGAGCTCCGGTGATGAAATATCGAGATCTATTTGTGATTTATAAATATTTGGTGAAAAAGCGTGCGAAAGCGCGTGTGATGGCTCAAATCTGTTTTTCTTTACCTCTCCAAGATGTAAACCGCATCTTGCGACCTTCAGTCTGCTTATATCAAGAGCTATCGGCATAATATAGAGGTTGCTGCCGAAGAGTATGAATTCTCCCATACATTCTGTATTCAGATGTTTTTTCTCAAAATCCCTGTACAATTTTATTGCAAAGTCGAGATCAGAGTTATTCTTTCTGCTTGCTTTTTTTCTGCTCTTACGATGTGGAACGAAATCAGGCGTTGAATTTTCCTGTTTTTTGAGAAGAGCTGCAAAATGCCCTTCACCGTTTTGTATATGAGGAAATATTCGCCGGCATTTTTGAATATTGGGATATGCTCCTATCCCCTCCGAGAGCATGGATAGCTCCGGAATACTGCATATTTTCATACCGTATTTTTCTGCCATATAAATTACAACAGCTTCATTTTCGTCATATGAAAATGTGCATGTGGAATATACGATATGACCGCCCGGTTTAAGCATTTTGTATGCATTGTCAAGAATGTTTTTCTGTCTTACCGCGCATGAGAGCGTGTGGGCTACGCTCCATTCGTCTGCTGCCTGAGGCTCCTTACGGAACATACCTTCGCCGGAGCAGGGAGCGTCAACTATGATACCGTCAAAAAATCCGGGAAATCTTTCGGAAAGAGCCGAGGGTGACTCGTTGGTCACAATAGTGTTCGTAAGCCCCATTCTTTCTACGTTTTCCGAAAGTATTGACGCGCGTTTAGGAACGATCTCATTTGATATGAGAAGCCCGCGGTTATCCATTCTTGCGGCGATCTGAGTGGTCTTTCCTCCGGGAGCGGCGCAGAGATCAAGTATTTTAGGCTCATCGCACAGCGGCATCGCTTCCGCCGCGCACATCGCGGAAGGCTCTTGAAAATAGAATACACCTGCCGCGTGATATGGATGGCTTCCGTTGAGCTTTGAACGATCCGCATAATACCCGCTGTCGCACCATTCGACATTGCCGGTGATATGGAGGTCTTCAAGTATGTTTTTCGGATCTTTGCATTTTAAGGTGTTTATCCGTATGCCACTGTTTAGCTTTGTATCATATGAATGCATAAACGATTCAAAGTCGTCTTTGATAAGTTCGCGCATCCTGTTAAGAAATTCTTTTGGCAGCTGCATATCCGGCCTCCTTTATGATTATCTTTTCTTCCGAGTGTATATTATACAACAGATCTGTGTTGTTTTCAAGTCGTTTTACTGATATTTTAGGTTATATTTAGCTGTAGTTTGAAATATAAGTGAATTAGGACCATTAGTAAAAGACTCGGGAGGTGAAAATATGAACTGGATATGGAGCGGCATGATGCTTATTTCAATAATCACAGCAGTGTGTACCGGCAGAGTAAGCGAGACAGTGAACGCTGTTTTTGAAGGGGCTGCTACTTCCGTAAGCACATTGATATCTTTTGCGGGCGCAATGTGCTTTTGGACCGGTATAATGAAAATAGCTGAAAGATCAGGTGTTTCCGATTATATATGCAGGATCATCTCTCCTGTGGTAAAGCGTTTGTTCCCGAACTGCGGGGGAATGGCGAGAAAGCATATATCAATGAATATAACGGCAAATATGCTGGGAATGGGAAATGCTGCAACACCTATGGGAATGCTTGCAGCGGAGGAGCTGGATAAGGAGAACAGGACACCAGAGATACCTTCATATGAGATGTGTATGCTTGTTGTGATAAATACAACATCTTTTCAGCTTATCCCTACAACTATAATTGCTCTGCGAGCGGCGGCAGGTTCCGCCGACCCGGTATCTATCATTATTCCTGTATGGATCGCATCGGCAGCGGCTGTTATGGTAGGGGTATTGTCTGTAAAACTTATGTATAAGATGAAAAGAGGTTAAAAGTGGAATATATTACTCCCGCAATAATAGCGCTTATAATAATTGTTGCATTGTCAAGAAAAAAGGCGGTATACAGTGATTTTATAGACGGAGCCGGGAATGGCTTCCGTCTTCTTGCCGATATTTTTCCGCCGCTCGTTGCAATGCTCACTGCGGCAGCCATGCTAAAGGCTTCAGGCGCGCTTGATATTATAATTGGGCTTATATCACCGTTTACCGAAAAGCTTGGGTTGCCGTCAGAAGTCATGCCGCTTGTGATGATAAGACCGTTTTCCGGAAGCGGTGCCATAGGCGTATTGTCAGGAGTTTTAAATAATTACGGAGCCGATTCATTTATAGGCCGACTGGCATCAGTTATCTGTGGAAGCACCGAGACGACTTTTTATTGTATTGCTGTGTATTTTGCGAAAACAAGGGTAAAATATGTGAAAAGAGCTGTTCCGTGTGCTGTAATTGCGGATATTGCAGGTATTGCTGCCGCTGTTTTTGCACTGCGGATTTTGAGACTTTGACGGAATGCGCAATTGTGCAAAATATACACATAGTTTGATATTAATTTATCGAGCAAAAGAAAATTCAAACAAACTGAACAAATTTTATATAAGCTCTTGCAAATTTCATAAATTTGTTATAAAATATATGTAGTAAAAATGCCGCTATGCGGTGAAAAAGGAGAAACGATTATGTACAATAAATTAACAGTAGAAGACGTTGATGTCAAAGGCAAGAAAGTTCTTGTAAGATGTGATTTTAATGTACCGCTGAATGACAAGCAGGAGATCACTGACGAAACCAGGATCGTCGGAGCCCTCCCAACTATTCAGTATTTGATCGACAATGGAGCAAAGGTGATTCTTTGCTCGCATATGGGTAAGCCAAAGGGCAAGCCGGTTCCCGAGCTTTCACTTGCTCCGGTTGCAAAGAGACTTTCAGAGAAGCTCGGTAAAGAGGTAGTGTTTGCTGCGGATGACAATGTTGTCGGAGAGAATGCTAAGAAAGCTGTAAGCGAGATGAAAGAAGGAGATGTTGTTCTTCTTGAAAATACACGTTACAGAGCAGAAGAGACAAAGAATGAGGAAAACTTCTCAAAAGAACTCGCATCGCTTGCTGATCTTTTTGTGAACGATGCATTCGGAACAGCTCACAGAGCTCACTGCTCGAATGTTGGCGTAAGCGCGCTGCTTAAGCCTGCTGTTGCCGGCTATCTTATAGAAAAGGAGATCAAATTCCTCGGAAACGCGATCAACTCACCGGTAAGACCGCTCGTAGCTATACTCGGCGGATCAAAGGTATCTTCAAAGATCTCGGTTATCGAAAATCTTCTTAAGAAAGTAGACAAGCTCATAATAGGCGGAGGAATGGCTTATACATTCATGGCTGCTATGGGTGAGACTACAGGAACATCGCTTCTTGAGCCTGATTATATCGATTATGCAAAGAAGATGATCGATGAGGCAGGAGACAAGCTCATACTTCCGGTAGATACGGTAGTTGCTGAGAAGTTTGATAATGACGCTCCGTCAAAAGTAGTTGAAGGAAATATCCCTGATGGATGGATGGGTCTTGACATTGGACCGAAGACGATAGAACTCTTCAAAGACGCGCTTAAAGATGCAAAGACTGTTGTATGGAACGGACCTATGGGCGTATTTGAAATGCCGAATTTTGCAAAGGGCACGAATGCTATAGCTGCTATGCTTGCTGATCTTGACGCTACGACAGTTATCGGCGGCGGCGACAGCGTTGCTGCAGTAAATCAGGCTGGTCTCGGAGACAAGATGAGCCATATTTCAACAGGCGGCGGCGCTTCAATGGAATTCCTTGAAGGCAAGGAGCTTCCGGGTATAGCTGCTCTTACAGACAAGGATTGATCAATGGATACGGCGGCATATGCCGCCGTATGAAAATACGACAAGAGGGGTAAATAAAAATGGGAAAGTACATTATTGCCGGTAACTGGAAGATGAATAAGCTTCCGTCGGAAACATATGATTTTGTAAAAGAGGTAGTTGAGGCTACAAAGGGCGCTGAGTGCGAGGTCGTTTGCTGCACACCGTATGTGTGTCTTGCTCCCGCTATAGAGGCTGCTAAGGGAACACATGTAAAGATCGGAGCAGAAAATCTCCATTTTGAGGACAGCGGCGCATTCACAGGCGAAGTAAGCGCGGATATGCTGGTTGATCTCGGCGTTGACTATGTAATAATCGGTCATAGTGAGAGAAGAGCTTATAACAACGAGACAGATGAGACAGTTAATAAAAAGATCGTTAAAGCTCTTTCTAAAGGACTTATCCCGATAGTATGTGTCGGAGAGTCGCTTGAAGAAAGAGAAGCAGGGATAACAATGGATCTTATCGCTATACAGATCAAGAAAGCGTTTGCTGGTATCACAGCTGAAGACGCTGCAAAAGTTGTTGTTGCATATGAGCCTATCTGGGCGATCGGAACAGGAAAGACAGCTACTGACGATCAGGCTGAAGAGGTATGCGGAGGCATCAGAAACATTCTTGCCGCACTCTATGATGACGCTACAGCAAAGGCGGTTACTATCCAGTATGGAGGCAGCATGAACGCGAAGAACTGCGCGGGACTGCTTGCAAAAGCAAATATAGACGGCGGACTTATAGGCGGAGCATCGCTGAAGGCTCCTGACTTTGCTACGATAGTCGCAGCCGCTAAATAAATTTGAGCGATACCGCCGGGATCGTTCAGGATCGCTTGCGGTACACATCTGGACAAGTGTGTACCGCATTTTAAGCTTAATTTGTCACCCACTAATAAATGCTATGTTGTAAAATTTTACGGCAAAGCAAAAATGAACACAAAACGAGGAGGAAAAAAATAATGGCAAAAAAGCCTATAGCTCTGATAATAATGGATGGCTATGGTATAAATCCCGATCATGAAGGAAATGCCATCTACAAGGCAAAAAAGCCGCACCTTGATGCATATATGAAAGAATATCCCAATACCCAGCTGCAGGCAAGCGGCCTTGCGGTAGGTCTGCCCGACGGACAGATGGGAAACAGTGAAGTTGGTCACACAAATATAGGTGCCGGCAGAGTCGTTTATCAGATGCTCGTAAAGATAACGAAGGATATAGAAGACGGTAAATTCTTTGATAATGAGGTACTTAAGACAGCTATGCAGCAGGCAAAAGACAGCGGTAATTCGCTGCATTTAATAGGTCTGCTTTCTGACGGAGGCGTTCACAGCCACATTCGTCACTTATTCGGACTTCTTGAAATGGCAAAGAAAATGGGACTTGAGAAGGTGTATGTTCATACATTCCATGACGGAAGAGATGTGCCTCCGACATCGGGTGTGGAATATATGCAGGAACTCGTTGATGAGATGAGGAAGATCGGCGTGGGCTCGGTAGCCACAATAAGCGGCAGATATTATGCTATGGACCGTGATAATGCATGGGATAGAGTCGAAAAGGCATATGACGCTATGGTAATGGGTGAGGGAATACAAGAGTCTGATCCTGTTGAGGCTATAAAGAACTCGTATGAGAACGGTGTTACCGATGAATTTATCGTTCCGACAGTTGTAAATAAGGAAGGAATGATAAAAGAAGGCGACAGTGTTATCATGTTCAACTTCAGACCGGACCGTGCAAGACAGTTAACAAGAACCTTTGTCGATCCTATGTTTGACGGATTTGTCCGTAAAAAAGGTTATTTTAAGGTAAACTACGTATGTATGGCTCAGTATGATGCTGAGATGCCGAATGTAAGCGTTGCATATCCGCCGGAGCAGCTGCATATGACCTTTGGCGAATATATCTCTAAGCTTGGAATGACTCAGCTCAGGATAGCCGAAACACAAAAATACGCGCATGTTACGTTCTTCTTCAACGGAGGCGAGGAACGCCAGTTTGAAGGCGAGGATAGAATACTTATAAAATCACCGGATGTTCCTACATTTGACTTGAAGCCCGAGATGTCCGCGCCGGAGGTTTGTGATGCGGTATGTAAGGCGATAGACGAGGACAAATATGATGTTATAATACTCAACTATGCTAACTGTGACATGGTTGGACATACAGGCATAATGGATGCGGCTGTTAAGGCTGTTGAAGCGGTAGATGAATGCGTGGGCAAAATGGTCGATAAGCTTCTCGAAAAGGGAGGTAAGGCTATAATAACTGCAGATCATGGAAATGCGGATTGCCTTATAGATCCGGTAACAAAAGAACCGTTTACAGCTCATACGACAAATCCTGTTCCTATGATAGTTATAGGTGAGGGAGATGTTAAGCTTAAGGAAGGAAAGCTCTGCGATCTTTGTCCGACAATGCTCGATATGATGGGACTTGAAAAGCCTGAGGAAATGACAGGTGAAAGTCTGATAATCAGATAAATAAGGAAGTGCGGCGGAAAGTATTTTCCGCCGATTTTTTTGTTTAAGAGGTTGATTTTTACATATTTTTGTGATATAATTGCTATTATCATAGATTTGAAAAAGTATAGTTAATACTATAGATAAATAATACTATAAACATTAATTAAATGAAGGGGAAAACAATGAATAGGGTTGCTTTAGCGATAATAGCAGCAATGCTTCTGATGACAGCAGGCTGTTCCGAAGAGAAAGAAACAGCGGAAAGCTATGCGGATAAATTGGTGAGCGGTGAGATACAGCCTCAAAATGATAGTTACAGTGAAAATGAAAGCAATAGTCCGGAAGCAAAAACGGAAGCTGCTGAGGAAACTGAAGATACGAATGAAGCAGTATCCGGATCTGAGGACGAAACTGATTCGGATGGAGTAAATATTGATGTGTCAGATGAACAAATGGCCGGATTGATAGATCAGGCTGGAGAAGAGTACAGTTCATTTGACTTTCAACCAATAGGCTCTGCAGATTTCTTTCTTGATAAAGATCTTAGAGTTGCAGCCGTTGTAAAAGATCATCAGCTGACAAGCAGATATGCGGCAAATATAAAAACAATGTTTTCAAATGACAGGATGATGATCTCATATGATACGGATGGTCAGACTGTAAGCGGTGAATATTACGTTTATACGATATCAGATGAAATAAAGAAGACACCAAACGGTCATGAGTATACATATGTGGTATATGGGAATGAACCTATAACAGGATCGGAAGTGCAGGGAACTATAGGTATCCTAACAAAGGTCAAATTGCCTTCTGATATACAAATGGGAGAGGCGACATCCGATTCGTATGTATTTTTGATAGAAGCATCAAATCCCGGCGTATATGAGCTTTTTAAAGAAGAATAGGGATATGGTAATTTTGATAAACAATTGTATAATAAAGCTTGATCGGACAACAATATATAGTGTATGAAAAAAAAAAATAAACAAAGGTCAAAAAAAGAAGAAAAAAGGTGTTGACAAAAGGGAAGGGATGTG
>CAJFNT010000094.1 GCA_904395315.1 uncultured Clostridia bacterium | reverse complement strand
TCTTTGATCTTCGCATAGCTGAGTCGTATGTTTTTTCCGGCCTTCTGTGCGTGTAACATTTAGAAAATCACCTCATCAATTAGTACTCTTCGCAAAACGCCCCTGCGGAAAATTCGCGTTTTTATGCGGATCTTAGCACATTGTAAACGATTTCTAACCGCTTTAGGGCAAACTTCTGATTTTATAATCATACCACAAATCTCTTGCTTTGTCAAGATGCGGACGGAAATTTTTTTGTTTTTTTAGCGCAATAAAATAACCGTTCCAAAATTGTACCAGCATGGAACGGTTATTTTTATACACCTTTTCATGGCTGACCGTCTGACGATCCGTCCTCTTTTCATTTTTATTATATCATTTTTGAAAGGCTGTGTTAAGGTTTTTTTTATATTTGATATTGCCGCTTACAGACATTTGAGCGCGAATATTATCCCTATCGCCCTCTGCTGCCTTTTCTCGTCAAGCTCATTAAACAGCTCGAGCAACTCAACTTCGTTCGCTGTCAGTCCGTCCTTTACAAGTCTTTCCGCCTTCATGCGTATATCGCTGTTTTCGATTATATAATCGACCGAAACATTGAATATCTCCGACATCCTTATCAAAGTCTCTATGCTCGGCTGATGCGCCCCGCTCTCATACGCGCTTATCATCTTCTGCGACACATTCAGTTTCAGCCCCAGTCCCGTTTGATTCAAATGTTTTTCCTTCCGCAGCTCCGCGATCCGTTTCATATTTTGTACCTGCCTTTTTTAATTTTTCTTATACTTTATGTGAATAATTATATTCGTTTTGCTTGATATAGTAAGTAATTAAAGGTATAATGATACTTATAAAACGAATATTTAAGGAGGGGATTATAATGTCATTTTGTCCAAATTGCGGTAATCAGGTCGACGAAGAAATGAAGTTTTGCGAGAACTGCGGAAAACCTTTAACAGAAAGTCAAGCAGATGATAGACCCGAGGCAAACAATGCCCAAGCGGCCGAGTATCAAATGCCACCCAACACAGGACAGCAGTATCAGCAGCCGTATAATCCATATATGCCGCAAAAAAGTATTTTGCAGCAATTATACGGCCGCGTAAAAGTAAACGCCATTATTTTACTTGTCGCAGCCTGCTTTCAATACCTGGCCGGAATCGCTTATATGATTATTGACTTTATTGAAGGTTATGACGGTATAGTAGCAGGAATCGGTGTTTTGACCATTATTGTTGCGGTCATAAATACACTTTTGTCCGTAAGAGGCTTTCGTTATATCCGGGATGTGATGTACCGCCCCGTTGGGATTTACGCAAAATTCAGTCCCTTGGCAGGCAGTATCATAATGTTAATCTGTAACGTCCTCTTTGGTGGTGTCATTGCTATAGCAGGCTCTATTTGCGCTCTTACTGTGCGCAATTTTGTAGTAAATAACGAATGGCAATTCGCCCGGTTAGAACTGCAGTTCAAAGGACAAATACAGCCAACTACACCGCCGCAGCAGATTTATCCGTGGGTACAGATAAATGTTGATCCGGAATTAAAAGGAAAATGGGAAGAGCAAAAAGCGCATGATAAAAAATCGCTCTTGGAAAAAAGAAAAAAAACAGAATGGCTCGTTGCCGGCATAGTTCAGATCTCTATCGGTATCATATATATGTTGAAAATTTTGTACATACAGTGCAATTGGAGTTTTATGCACATTGCGTTTATGGATTTTAATATTGTTACGACTAAAAATATCTATTGGCTCATAGCATATGCTGCCTTCTTCATAACTATGTTTTTGATGGGAATCACCAGTATAATATTTTTCATTAAAGGGAAACAACGTTATATCATGCTGCGTTCGTTAAAGGTTCCCGTTTCGATAATACAAAGCATTATTCAGGTGATACTCATTTTTGAAAATTTATATTTTCTTTCAATGATATCCGAAATTCTGAATTTGAGAAATGGCATAGGGCGCATTGTCGCTTGTGCGATCATTGTTATTTGAACATTAATTGCAGCATTTCCGGCTATCTTTGATTTTGTTAATACATCAATAATAAAAAAACAAGAAAATGTTTCGGAACATGCAGCAGATACACAACACGCAAAGAAAAATATATTTATGTATTTTCTTGCTGCGGCATGTTGTCTTGTAGTCACTTCACTCGTATTTATTGGCATACATTTTATAAAGGATATGCAATATAAAGCAGAGCAGCAACGGGTCATTGATCTCGTAAAAAACGGATACTTGATGGGAAGTACAGACATGCCAATAGAAGATGCTCTCGAAACCAAACTTGATAAATTGGATCGATCTACATATCGATCCCAAGACCATATAAAAGACTCTAACTGGTATTATGACCCATACAATCCACAGAAATCCATTTATAGAGATCATAACATCAAAAAAATAAACAAAGAGCTTTCTTCCGATGATGTACTTATTTCCACATGGTTCAGATATGAACCGAAAGAAGATGAATATTTGCGTACATATATAACTTTTAAATTTAATGAACAAAAAAATGAAATAACCGTGTATGCTATTTCCATAGAAAGAGGCAAAGCTTCTTACAGCCTCAGCGATGATGAAATAGAAAAATGGGTCGATATCTTCTTTTAGGGAGGACTCAGGAAGTTAACGAAACTGGGCAAAGAATTTGTAGATAACGGTATGTACATTTCAAGCTCACAGACACTGTATACTACACCGGACTACAGGGACTCTACCGGTTACACTTTTAGCCGCTCCGTTACAAAAACAAAATAGATTATTATATCTCAGATGAATCGCAATTATGGTTAAAAGCAGAAGTATACATCAACGGATCCGACACATATTGTTGTGTCCCAGCACAGGAAGATGATTAAAAGATGAAGGTATACATTGACCGGAACAAAAACTCTGATATATTACAGTACATATTAACTGAAAAAGGATTTGTTCTATAAAATGATATCATGCTAAGCGGGGCACTGCAAAACAGATGCCGTACCTCGTTTTTTTATGCGTTTTAAATACTCAAAAACCATTTTACAGTGTTCATGGGACACATACAAATACAAAAACGCATAGCCATACCATGTAAAATATTGACATTCATTGAGCAATATAGTATAATTACAATAGATGTAGAGGAATTTGATATGCTGACAAAGACAAACATAGAACCTATAAAGAAGGCAGTAGTAGCGATAAAGGAAATGGACGCGGATGAAGAGATAAGAGAAAAGGCATTCCAGAGAGAAACGGCTCTTCGTGACAGAGCGTCGGCGATACGCTTTTCGAGAGAAGAGGGTATAAAGGAAGGGCTAAGAGAAGGCAGGAAAGAAGGCATAGCGGAAGGCAGAATTGAGATGATCAGAAACCTTATGGAAACAACAGGCATGGATGCAAAAACAGCTATGATAACGCTTGAGATCAACGGTGATGAGTACGATTATTACCTCAGCAAACTTTGATCAGTCAGGCTTCATACCACCTGATGTTTTTCTTGATTGACAGTTCGTATCAGATATATACCGTACCCGGATCATCGAGGTACGGTATTTTTATCACGCTTTTGATAAACCGCCTTTTATTGCATATCTCATGATCAATGATATTATGTGAGCATTAACAGACGAGCCCTTTGTTCATGGAACACATACAAATTTTTGTTATGATATAATTGATGTGTGACAAAAAAGATGAGAATAACTCCAAAATGTGATATAATGTTTAACGACCAAGAAAAACACATA
>CAJFNT010000093.1 GCA_904395315.1 uncultured Clostridia bacterium | reverse complement strand
CCGCCGAGAATACGAGGGCTGGGGACTCTTCGTTCTGGAGCGCATATGGTGACAGCATGATATTGCAGGACAATATTATAGATCTCACATATAAGCAGCAGAAACAGTATGTAAATATATATGATATAGAATATATAGAAGCTGACGAATGGCGCTGCAAAATTTATACTGTCTGCAATGAAATTGTATGTGCGAAACGATTGCGCGATTTAAACTCATTACTTGCGGGATATGGATTTATACGCTGCCATAAAGGGTATATTGTGAATATTGCTATGGTTGATAAAATTGCATCTGCAAGAATATTTTTGAAAAGCGGAAAAGATATTCCGTTGGGCAGGGCTTATAAGAAATCAGTACAGCATATATTTAAAGCATTTACATAATACCACAGGCGGGCAGCAGTAAGTATCTGTTGCCTGCCTGTATATTTGTTTATAGCCTGTGTCATTTAACGAGATGGTACAGCTTGTTATGGAGCGGTCATTATTTGTTTTTAGAATTGAGGTGTGACTAACTATCGTGATCTATTATGCCGACAACGCTTTTAATGAATTAAAAAATAACCCATTCAATAACGGAAAAACATATGATAATACATGGATGGTATTAAGGCTTATCGACGATGCTCCTTTCCTACAATATACCGGTACGGGTGATGGAGAGGCGTTTCAGTTCGTTTTGACAAAAAAGAATATCGATTGGCAATATCGTATTATGGATTGCATCAATTATGAAAGTGAGTTGGGTAAAAATCTTATTGTTGCTGTGAACAGCACTGATTTAGACGAAGCCAAGGCAATATATAAAGGTCATTCAAACAGCGATAGCTATTTGCGTTATTACGAGCGTCCTGTTTTGGTACATTCAACAACACCTGAAGGGTATAAGAATATTTTAAAATGCGGGTGCTTGAAATCATGGAGTATTTTGAAAAATGAAGGTGCTATAAATAAACAAAAGCCAATAGGCTCGTTTTTAAATGATCCCGAGGATTACAGAGATTACATAATGTTCAATAACGGCGGTTTTTCAGTCGAGCTTGTCATTTCATCTAAGCAGAAAGGCTTTATATGCATGGATAAAAATGCGGAATACACCGCAGGAGCACGGTTGTATCTTGATGCGGCAAAAGTCGCCGAAGATGAGCTGCTCGTGCGGGACGGCGCACATTTAAAAGTAAAAGATATATTGCAACTCGATAAATATCTGATATGGACTGCAACTCCCGGTATATTAGGGATAAACGCTGTGACAACACCTATTACATTCGGAAAAACGGCAGATGAAGCTTTTGAGCAGCTTTTTGGGATTACCCTATGACGCTAAACTTAATGTTATATGCAGCTTGACAAATGGAAATATAGGAAATTATAACTTTGCGCTGGGGTTTAATGCTCAGAATGACAATATTGATTCAATTCTCGACAAAATTAAAATTTTTATTAACAATTTCCGTACTGCTGACACTATATATATGTAAAACGTTTTACAGACGGAGGATAAACGATGAATAAGAATACTGTATTTAATCTGCTCAGCGACAGT
The DNA here is from genome assembly GCA_904395315.1 of uncultured Clostridia bacterium. Lineage (GTDB taxonomy): Bacteria > Bacillota > Clostridia > UBA1381 > UBA1381 > Ornithomonoglobus. The sequence continues at coordinate 3,968 of CAJFNT010000093.1, read as the reverse complement.
TTGACAGCAATTTATGGTTTTGCGTATGCGAGAACAGATAATGCTGAGGACGCGGAGGATCTGGCGGAGGACATCATCACAGAAGTCGCTGCTCGTGCTGAAAGCATTCGCAGTGAGGATTCCTTTTACGGATTTATGTGGGAAGTGGCTAAAAATTTAAGCGCGCGTTATTTTAGAAATAAAAGCAGATGTTTTTGTGCATATGATGATAACGCCATTCCGGCAGTCACAAATACCACTGAGCATGAACTGATTGCAAACGAGGAGATAATGCTTTTGCGCCGTGAATTATCGTTATTGGCTGAAAGGCACAGAAGCATCACAGTAAAATATTACATAGAGGGCAAATCGTGCATAGCTATTGCCGCAGAGACCGGGCTGTCGTACTCTCTTGTTCGTTATATCCTTTATGAAACACGTAAAATCTTGAAAGAAGGTGTCAATATGGAAAGAACATACGGAGAGAGAAGCTATTCGCCTCAGCAGTTCGAATTATACGGCTATTTTGCCTATTCAAATTACGATCACAGTAAACCGTTTCGAGAAAGAAAGCTGCCGGGAAATATATTGCTGGCGGCATATGACCGGCACAGGACGCTCCAAGAATTAAGTTTGGAATTGGGAGTTTCCGCACCATATTTGGAAGACGAGATAAATATGCTGATATCCGAGGGCTTGCTTTCAGAGACCAAAGGAAAATACGTTACCTCATTGCCGATATTTGATGATGAATTTTTTGACAGATTTGAAAAGGCAGCGGAGCCTATCATCAAAAAAGCTTCTGATGAAATATCGTCAATGCTCAAAAATATCATTCTGCCGATGAATGTCGTATCATCTCAATGGATGGCATTTTTACTCGCTATGCGTTTTGGAATACTTAAAGCAACGCACAGCGGATGGGAGCATATAGGCGGAACGCCCATACTTCCGCACGGAAGTCAGGGAGTTTTATTTGGCAAGACGGCAAGACAAAGAGATTATATGCTCATGAATATAAACGCATTTAATTACAATGCAGAACACACAGCTTATATCACGCATTACTGTTATGACCGCTCGGACATAAAACGCGCTGAATCTTTAGATTGGGCACGGCATAAAGCTCTCACAGACATTATGCTTGGAAGAAATGTAGACATAAACAGCAAGTCGGTGCTTATGCTGATAGAAAATGGATTTATAAGTATAGAAAACAATAAAATATCTGTTTTATTTCCGGTCATTACCGAAAATGAAATGAGAGCTGCAAAAAACACACTTGAAGAAGTCTCTGTTCGCATAGCGGAAATGTTTAATATTCTGTCAGAGTGTGCAGAAGATCTCGCATATACGCAAGTATCAAGGAGCCTAAAGGATACTGCAGGTAAAGCGGCATATATGGGAATGATGCCATTCGCATTGGGAATGGTATACGAGCAGATTAAGGATGAATTTGTACTGCCGCCAAACAGCAGCTTTGTTGGTGTCGTAAAATCATGATAAACTCAATGCATCAATACATTATCAATGATAACGCATATTGCAATATCAGCTCAAATTGTCGGTTTTGTGATAACGGATTTTTGAGTGTGTGTCCTTATGCTCAAATGCTCATAGGTCAAGGATTCACAATAGAATGTGACATTATAAAGAGGACATAGCATGGAGCCGCAGTTTTGGCGATACGGATATCAGTGTGATCGATGATAGGTTTGTTGATCTTACGGAGGTGCATGATGATACAGATCAGACGCGCAGAATATAATGATTTAAAGTCCCTTGCGGCAATACAAACACTTTCTTGGAAAAGCGCTTTTAGTGACATATTAAGCGATAACACCTTAAAAAAATATACTGACTTAGATAGGTGTGTAAAAATGATTGAAAATGTATACAATTCTAATATAGGCTGCTTTTATATTGCCGCCATGAACGAAAAGCCCTGCGCGGAATTATTTTGGCGCAGAGGAACGAAATCGGAACGGTCTGCGGAGATCGTTGCGCTGCATTCTATTCCGGAAAGCTGGGGATGTGGGGTCGGTAAAGCTATAATGGACAATGCAATGGAAGATATTTTTAATAACGGCTTTGAAAAAGTTTATCTTTGGGTCTTTGAGCAGAATAAAAGAGCCAGACGATTTTACGAAAAATATGGATTTGTCTCTGATGGAACAAGCCGAATAAGTGTTTATGACAAAGCGGTGGAGATCCGATATGAAGTAGCGTCGTTACCATGTCAGAATCAAAAGCAGCTATGTTCGTAAGACTGTGGATCGTATTCAATAAGCCCACCAAATAACCATGTCGGAAAAATATATGTCACAGTTGCAAGAGATATACGGTACGGGACCGGAGGTCCGCGCCGTATTCCAAGAGAGCTTAGCGATGCGCTTCATGATAGGGATATGTAAACATATTCTGATATAAGAACGGATCCGGATAAAAAATCAGCAGAAAGCGGCTTTGCCGTATCTCTGCTGATTTTTTTCTGTTATTCAGTCACGCTCTGCGAGTACCGCCTTTTCAAATTCTTTTGCCGCGGCGCTCAGTGAATGCTCCGTGTTTTTCAAAAGGCAGATGTAGCGTTTAGGTATCGGGTCCTCAAATTTCAGCTCCATTATCTCGCCGCTTTCGATCGCGGGACGGGCGATCATGTCGGGGAGAAAACCGAGACCGAGATTATTCTTTACCATAAGGAGCAGCTGGTCGGTCGTAGCGGCTTCCATGTCCGGTGAGAGGACAAGATCTTCTTTTGTGAACAGCTTGTTGTAAAATTCAAACGTCTTTGTATCACGACCGAGACAGATAAAATGATATGACTGAAGGTCGGCGAAGCCCAGACGCTTATATTTCATATCAGAAAATTCTGTGCCGCAGACGAGCGTCTCACTGAAAGTCTTTATCCTTGTCTCCTGAAGAGGCTTGGCGGAACCGGTCGGAGAGGTCACTATAGCGAGATCCGACATACCGCTGTGAAGTGAAGAGATAGCCTGTGTTGTTGAGAAATTCAGCAGGCGTATCTTTATGCCGGGATACTGTCTGCGGAAATTGTGCAGCACATTCAAAAGAAGACCGTGCAGCGCAGTCTCACTGACGCTGACCGTTATGTCGCCGCTTTCAAGACCTTTGCCGGAGCTTATCTCGTCTTCGCCCATCTGTAGTTCATCTGCCGCTTTTTTCACATGCACGAGAAGCTTTTCGCCATCGGGAGTAAGCGTAGCCCCCTTGTTTGTGCGGACAAAAAGCTCGCATCCGAGCTCGGTCTCAAGGTTGTTTATAGTGCGTGTTATATTTGACTGATTGTCCATCAGCACATTGGCTGCCTGAGTGAAGCTGCCGTATTTTGCAACATAGTAAAACACTCTGTAATAGTCGTAATTGATAAACATATAAAAATCCCTCCGTAGTCGCAAAGTACCGCGGACAATTCCGCATTTTTCGTTTGAAAGCAATATATTATCGATACTAAAAGATATCTATATTATTATAAAGGAAAACGCAAAAGATGTCAATAGAAACACGCAATTTTCGACAAAAATAAGCAAATTTGACGCATTTTTGCGGAAGCTCGGCGTATGCCGAAAAAAAACACCGTTTTCGCCTCGCGGCAAAACGGCGTTATGATATTGGTGGAGCTGACGAGAATCGAACTCGTGTCCGAAAACAAATCCACCCAAGTTTCTCCGAGCGCAGACTATGAATAAGATTCCCCGCATAAACACCTCATAGTCAGGGCAAATATACGGGTAGATCCGTTATTCATGACAGGCTACGGACCGATCACCTGTTCACGTTCACCACTCATATCATGCCTCAGCCTGTGCCGTGGTGATCACAGGGGAGACAACGCCGCAATTAGGCAGCGTAAGCTAATTCGTTATCGTTAGCGTTTATATTTAAGTTTGAGCCTTATTAACGCGGCTGACTCATCCGCGGCTCGCTTCTCAAGCTTCCTCGTCCCCGTCGAAGCCATTGCAGCCCCATAT
>CAJFNT010000092.1 GCA_904395315.1 uncultured Clostridia bacterium | reverse complement strand
GGCAGGGGTACAAGGACTCGAACCTTGGGCACTCGGTTTTGGAGACCGATGCTCTACCAACTGAGCTACACCCCTAAACAAACTACTTTGCTATTATACATAATTTTTTATGATTTGTCAAGTATTTTTTTGAAAAAATTTTGATTTTGCGCGACACGCGCTCCGTTTTTTTCGTCTTAACATATGTAGGCCTAATAATCGAAAGGAGCTTTAAAGCTATGGAAGACAACGATATAATCAAGCTTTATTTCGACCGCAATGAAAACGCTGTCACGGAAACGAGCAAAAAATACGGACGCAACATACGTTCTATCGCTTATGCCGTGCTGAAAAACGTTCCCGACACGGAGGAATGCGAAAATGACACGTATCACGCCGCATGGAACGCGATACCTCCGTCAAAGCCGCAGCGGCTCGGCGCGTTCCTCTGCAGGATAGCGCGAAACGCGGCGGTCGACCGGTATAAGCATGACCGCGCGCAGAAACGCGGCAGCGAATACGACGCGGCGCTCTCGGAGCTTGAGGGAATGCTCTCGGCAGGCGAAACGCCTGACAGCATCGTTGAAGCGGATGAGCTAGCGTCCGCGATTGTATCGTTTCTGAAAGATCTGTCTCAGACAAAGCGCGCCGTTTTCATACACCGATACTGGTACTGCCGCAGCATTGCGGAGATCGCGGAGCTTTCGGGCTTTTCTCAAAGCAAGATCAGATCAATGCTGATGCGCGCGCGAAACGAGCTGAAAAAATATCTTGAAAGGCAGGGATATGTTCTATGAAAAAAGTAAATATCGACACTTTGGCGGACGCGTTGAGCCGTATTCCGGACAATCTGATCGCCGAAGCAGAAAATACCGCCGTTTTCCGAAAGCATATAAAAATATCAAGGATCATTGCAGTTTCCGCGGCCGCGGCAATGATACTTGGCATCACGGCGGCGGCTGCCGTGGTCATTCTGGGCGGGCGAGAGGGACACTCCTATAATATCCCGACTTATACCGCCGTGCCCGCATCGTCTGTGCTTGAAAACGACACGGGAATGGATGTAGAGATAATACCGTCCTTCTCAAACGGATTCACGTTTAAAGCGGGCTACATCTCGGACAATACCGACAGCGATCTTGACGGTAACATCGTTGAGGAATACAAAGGACTGAGCTTCGACTACACCGACGGAGAATACACGGTATATCTTGCGATAGACCCGTCCGCGGCCGGTATACAGTTAAAAGATCCCGAATCCGCCGGAACGTTCGACGGCATAGATCTCATGTATTATTCGTACCAAAACAAGCTTGTTCCTCCCGACTATAAAATGAGCGATCAGGATAAGCTTGACGAGGCGAGCGGAAAATACGTGTTCAGCTACGGCAATCCCGAGATCGAGATCAGGACCGTACAGGGACTGGCATGGGAACAGGACGGTCTCAATTTCGAGCTGCTCGCCATCGGCACCGACCTCACAAAGGACAGTCTCACAGAGATGGCGCGCGAGCTTATAAGTCTGCAAGATTGACAGGAAGGAGAATCTATATGAAATCAAAAATACTTTGCGTTTTAGCATCGGCGGCGCTTTTTGTATCGGCGCTGCCCGCATACGCGTCCGCCGGCTCGGGATTTACCGAAACCGGTACTCATCACATCTCGGAGCTCGGCTGTGACGCTCATATCTACACACATGACAAGACCGGCGCGGAGGTGGTCTATATCGACAACGGCAGCGAACGCCGGGAATTTTCGATATGCTTCAAAACGCCCGTATCCGACAACAAGGGAGCCAACCATGTTCTTGAGCACAGCCTCCTATGCGGCAGTGAAAAATATCCGGCAAAAAATATAATGTCATACGTCCGCGATACGGCGCTCGCCGACACGATAAACGCGATGACCTCGGACGACATCACATATTATTCGTTGAAAACCTCAAACGAGACCGAATATTATAATCTCATGGACATATATTTAAACGGTATATTCCATCCGCTGCTCCTGAGCGATGAAAACATATTTCGTCAGCAGGGCATACGGCTCGAATACAGAGACGGAAATGCAGGCCACAACGGAGTCGTATACAACGAGCTGCGCATAAACAGCCTTGACAGCACCGAAAACTCTCTGAGCTTTGTATCCGACAAGCTTTACACCTCGATCTACGGTAAAACAGCTCCGTCCTTCAACAGCGGCGGAACTATAGACGGACTGAAAGAGCTTACATACGAAGACGTTCTCCGTGTCTACGAGACATACTACACACCCTCAAACTGTATGGTATACACCGCGGGAGAACAGGACATACAAAAAACACTTAAAGAATTGGACGGCTTTTTTGACGAGCACGAAAAGAAGAGTGTCCCCATAGCATTCGCCGATACAAAGAGTGTCCCTTCCGGAGTCATCAGCGAATACAACATCAGCGGGGACACAGAGACCGTTGATATAGGCTTTATGTCCTCCGGCGTATTAAAGACCGAAGATGTATCGGAGCAGTACGCAAGGGATATTATCCTGAATATAATATCCGCAAGGCTCTCCGATCTGTCGCCGAACATCTACACTTCGGGAGGAAACAGCGGGGGGATCGCAAACTCGGCTCTGATATTCTCGGAGATACCTATAGACGAAAAAGACGTCATTATTTCATCCTACAGCGCTGTATTGTCCGATCTCGCCGAAAACGGATTCGGAGATAAAGAGCTGTCGGACGCGGTCGATCAATACATATCACAGCTTCGCGATATGAGCTCTTATTCGGCAGAGGAAAGCGTTTTTGAGGGCATTCTGTATAACAACGACCCGTTTTACTATTCGGGGCTCACAGAGACCGCAGACGCCTTGAGATCGGGCACCTCATTTTTTACAGAGATGCTGAAAAAATATTTTACCGAGAACGAATACAGTAAGATAATCGTTTCCGGCAACGGAGCTACCGAAAATGATACCGTACCTCACCCCGATGCTGACGAGCTTGAACGCATAAAAGCCGAGACAGAAGCGTTTGACGCGTGGGCAGATGAGCCGGATGATCCGGCGGTGATCAGATCGATACCGACGCTGACGCTCGATGAGGTCAAAGACGCCCCGGAGCTCTCTGTGCCTGTGCACGAAGAAGCTGACGGCACCGATATTTACTTCACGGAAAAAGACGGGGAAAGCTCCGCGTCGATGTATTTCCCGCTGTGCGTCGATACAGATGATCTTATTTATACACAGCTCCTGAGCGCGTATATGAACGCGAAGCTTTACGACAGCGGGATCACGGACGCATATTTCGGTCTGTACGCCCCCGAGACCGCAAGCGATGATATCGAATTTAAACCAATGTTCCTTATAGGTCTGCACGGTGAAGATATTGCCGCGTCCGCCGAGAAAGTATTTTCGTTCATAAGCAGCGGCTCGTTATGGAATGAGACCGAGCTTGCGGAATACATAAAAAGCGCGCCGTCGGAGATATCGGCGAGCTACCACGATCCGTATCAGCTCTCATACCAGCTTTTACAGTCATCCCTTTCGGATGCGCAGAGATTCTATTCTGTGACCTCGGGATGTGTACAGCAGGGCTCGCCCGCCTATTATAATTTTCTGAAAAACATAGATACCTCCGAGATCCCGGAGATACTCGGCAGACTGAATGAGCTGAAGAACGAGATCATCCTTACAAGCAAGCCAACCGCGGAATTCTCGGGCAAGGACGGCTATGACGGGTTCAAGCGATCCATGACCGATCATTTCGCGGACGCGCAGAAAAAAGAAAGCGGAAGCTTCACACTGCCTCCCGGCTGCCCATCCGCGGCAACGATAACCGACATGGAAGACGCGAACCACTTCATGATCTCGGGCAAATACGATAAAAACGAATATTCCGGCAAGCTCATCGTGCTCGGCAGGGTGCTCTCATCAAAATACGCTTATCCGACGCTTCGCGGAAAATACGGCGCATACGGCGCGGGAGTGTCGTTCTACGAAACAGGGATGATATGCAGCGCGTCGGGTATATCCGATCCCGATCTCGCGCTGGAGGCTTACAGCGGAATGGGCGAATATCTGAGAAATCTTAACATGACCCAGAAGGAGCTTGACGCGTATATAGTTCCCGCGGTAAAGGAGTTTGACGAATATTATTATTCGAATTCCGAATATGGAGCGCAAAGCTCATTTACAGGACAGAACGCCGAATACCTCAGCCGCATAAGAAACGAGATGCTCTCGACAACCGTGGACGATCTGCGCGGATATGCCGGTCTGATCGATGAGCTCATCGCTCAAAACGGAGTCTTTGCCGTCACAGGCAAGGCGGACGCGGACAGCTCCGGGATAGACTTCGCATATTACGGAAGCGCCGAAACACTGACCGTTACACCGTGTCTCACAAGAGGGTCGGTAAGCTTTCCGGAAGATACCGATGAATATCTGACACGCTCCGACGCGGCCGTGCTGCTCTCCGAGGCGACAGCCGACAAGCGCCCCGCGGAGCTTGCCGTGAGCTTCACGGATATCGAACCCGGATCGGCGTATTACGAGGCTGTGGCAGAGCTCACGGAAAAAGGCATTTTAAACGGCTGCTCAGAAACAGAATTCATGCCCGACAGGCTGATAACAAGAGCCGAATTCTGCGCCGCCGCGGCAAAATATATCTTTGACACCTCTGACACTCCCGTCAGAGAATATCCGGACGTGTCAAAAGACGATTGGTTCTACGACCAGATAAACACTATGGCATCACACGGATTTATAAACGGTTATGAAGACGGCACAATAAGACCCAGATCCCCAATAACTCTCACCGAGGCCAAAACAATACTCGAACGCATGATAAGATCAAACTAAAAAAACGGACAGCCTGGCGAATTTCGCCGCATGGCTGTCCTATTTTTAACTATCATAGAAAGTCGTTATAGAAAGATTATTTCAGCAGATCAATCTTTTCCCGCTCAAAAGAGATACCGTTATACTCTGACGACTCATTTTCCTCCGCACACCTGTTATACTCCATCTTGAGGACCGTTTCCACCGTGTGCACACCCTTATCATCTATAGCCGCAAGCATTGCGCATATATCGCGGAACTTATCATTGAAAATTATCTGATCCTCATCATAAAGCTGCCTCAATCCAAGCAAACTAAATATCTTTACCACCGTATCATATGCAGTATTGCCGATACCTCTCGCCAAAGCGTTTGAAAGGGTACTGTAAGGTATACCACTCTCTTCAGAAAATCTGCGAAGATTCTTATACTGCCTCTTTATCTCATCCTTAATAAGATTTGTTATTCTGTCCATTCTTAAATCCCCTCCATTACTGGTATTTTTTGTCTCCAAATCATCATCAGAGCGCTGCAAGTTTGCGTATCAACATCGTCTGCCAAATCTTCTCTGACAAAATTTCTACTTAATACTATAATTATACTTCTTTTTTGTATAAATGTCAACATTTTTATACAAAATTTTAACACTCTTTTGCTAATTTTAATTTAGGAAAATATTCCATCAAGTGTTTGATCCCCATAAAAATTATATGTCCCTCTATATAGAAACGCGTACCGACAAATTTGACTTTCTCCGGTACGCGTTTGTGTTTATCTTTTATTTAATACTTGCTATCATTTCCTCTACCTGATCCTGAAGACCACTGTCACGATAAACATCCTGACGATTGAACATCATCATATATGCCGTATCATCCATGACTGTCATGTACACCGTATCATAAACTGTCCTTGTTTTATATTCATATTTCAGTTCTACACTATAAAACGTTCTGCCCCCTATCTGAGACGTCTTTACATCGCCCACACGAGAAAGACTCTTCAATTCATCATTCTGCTCTTTCATATCTTCAAGATATTGAGTCGATGAGATCTGCTCAAGATAATCACGGACCATCGAAGCGCTAGCCTCGCCCGGCAGTTCTGTAACAGTAAGCGTAGCATCTGAATACCCGTTGAAAACGATAGTTATATCCCCCGTAGCGAGCTTCAGCCAATCTTCGGCGAGCGTCATCGTCTTCGAGCCTATGTTTACAGTCTTCTCCGCGTTGAGAGCCACATCTTTCAAGATAGTGCCTGTAACACTCGGATCAAGCTCTTCCGCCTTGAAGCTGTCAACGACCTTATTTACTTCATCTTCTGTAGGCATATCGCAGGTAAGATTATATACATAATCACCTATTTCAAAATAAATGTCTCTTGTCACATATTTACCCGCTGTTCCCGCGCCGCTATAGGTGACCTTATACTGCTTTGCAGGCACTCCAGCGATCGTTGTATCCTCCACTTCCGATACAATGGCAAGTGTAGGATCAGTTATTGAAGCAAGTCTTTCACGATCTTTTGCAACAGAACCATCGACCGTTACAGTATCACTTTTTGAGTATACTCCGATCATAACAGATCCCGCCTGATCACCGCTCGTAAGGAACGCGTGCGCATTAGTTTCAGACATCTCCGCCTCGTAAAAATCAGCCGGCAGCGCCATTGAGATCTTAAGCTCATCATCCTCAAAAGACCTCGTTCCATCCTTAACATTTGACATGTCATACATATCCTCATTTTCAGTCAGGCTGAAGCTTGAAGCTATATCAAGAACGTCATTCATATCCGCGGAATCGTTTTCTATGATAGATGTTACAGTATACGCCATATCATCTTTAACTATCGCTATGACATCGATCGTCTTATCACTGTCTTTTCCTCTGAAATGTATCGTTGTAACGCCCGCCGCAGTCGTGTTCTTGTCGGCTATGGACATAGTCATGCCTCCAAGGTATTCGGCAAGCTCGTTATATATATCATCGACCGTAGTTTCCTCGTCGATATCCATGATCTCTATCCCCAAAGCGGCTGTGTCGTTCGCAAAAGCGGTCGACATACCGTCAAATGAACGGTCAGCCATCTCCATAATGGTCGGGTTCTTCATCGACCAGCCGTAAAAGCTGTCCCCGATATACGGTTTATCTGTCCCCGCTTCGATCTGAGACTGCTCCTCCTTTGACTCCTTAACGACCGTTATCCTGCGCGTTGCGTCATCATATGTGACTACCGCATCAAACGTCTCGCTTATAAATCTTAACGGCACCATTGTCGTATCGTTATAAAGCTCCGGAGCCGCGGCAAGCTTCTCTGTGTGATCGTTTACCATCGCCGTATCGGATCCTATCGTGAGCGTTATGCTGACATCGGGATAGTCGAGCGTTACCGTCTGCGTTGCTCCGTCCCAGCCTACTTCCGCGCCGAACGCCTCTGTTATAACTCTTACCGGAACAAGAGTGGTACCGTCCCCGACCACATACGGCGCGGTGACCTCAAGGCTCTCACCGTTCACCATAAGCACGCTGTCACCCACGGCAAAATCGATCTCCACCCTATCCTGCTCCGCCTCTGCGGCGAACACCGCCGAGGGACATAAAACTGCCAATGCGGCCGCAACCGCTATTATTCTGTTTTTCATTATATATCATCCTCTCAATTTATTTTAATTCATATCCCACATTTACTGTCGTTTCCTGTCCGCCCCTTGTAAAGGTCACAGACATTGTATCGGTGAACGTATCCCTCACAGCCTTATTGTAATCAATGATGCTGTGGACAGCAACACCGTTTACAGCTGTCACAACGTCCCCGTTCTGCAGCACATCCGACTTCGAATTTTTCACTGTTATCCCCTTCGATGTCGGAAGACCTATACGAGCCTCCCACAACTCGTCAAAGCTCACTCCTATATCCGGACGCAAAACTTTTCCGTTTTTCTCAAACTGACTTAGAACATAATTTATCGTTTCGGCAGGTATGGAAAATGCCATACCCTCAACACCGAGCCCGGAATACTTCGATGAATTTATGCCCACAACCTCTCCGCGCATATCTACGAGCGGACCGCCGCTGTTTCCGGCGTTTATCGCGGCGTCTGTCTGTATGAGCGGATACATCGCCCCGTCCACGCTCACGTTCGTTCCGCTTATTATCCCCTTTGTCGTGGAATTGCGCATGTTCAGCGAAAGCGGAGTCCCTATAGCTATGACCGTGTTCCCTGTCTGAACGCTCTCCGGCGAAGCAAAAGTCACAGGCTTCAACCCAAGCTTATCTATCTTGATCGTCGCAAGATCAGCATCCTTGTCGATGCTCTGCACATATGCGCCGTAGCTGGTGCCGTCGTTGAATATGACCGTTATATTCTCGATATCCTCCACAACATGCGCGTTTGTCAGTATCACTCCATTTGACTTTATCACCACTCCGGTGCCGTGAGCGGTGGCTTCATTGTACTCCGAAGCTATGCTCGTGTCGCTCCCCTTGTAGTTCCCGACTACCGCGACTACGCTCTCACTGACCTCCGCGGCGATATCAGCCACAAGCGTGTCCTCATTCATCGTGATGACAGCGTTCTGTCCGTCCCACTCCACATCGGCTCCCAAAGCCTCGCTTACCGCGCGCAGAGGAACATATGTAGTGCCGTTATCAAGATATCCCGTCTGAGATATCTTGCTGCCGTTGACATATATACCGACACCGTCCGCCGCATAGACCGCAAGGGATGTCAGAAGCGCTCCGGCAGTTACCGCCAAGACTATTTTTTTCACCTTATCTCCCCTTTTCTTTGATCTCTTTTTATTTAAGACGCATGAACGGTTGATCCTATCTCGCAGGAAATTTTATCATCCCGAATCCCAATATAACGATCCCCGGTCATCCGTCCTTTATAACAGTATACCATAAAAACCAAATTAAATCAAGCACTTTTTTGGTAAAAATGCTTATTGAACTATAAACAGACCAGCTGTCATTATCTGCACGCATTTCCAGCGCCCGCCGAGCCGGAGCCCGTTCTACCGTGGCCCGTTGGACGGGCTCCGGTGAAATAGTCACTAAGAATAACAGTAACAAGAAGAACAAGAGTAAGAAGAACAGTTATATAAACAACATACATAAGAACGGGGCTGCTGTATCAAAGCAGCCTCCTGTCATGTATGTTTGTATGCGGGATATAACATCATAGAGTCGAGTCTGTGATCTTTATGATTTATTGTGATATAAACGGTACTGCAAACCCCTTGACAAGGCTTGGATATTATGATATAATATCCATATAGCAAAAGGGGATCGTCTTTCAGACGCATAGATCAAAAGATAAAGCACGCCTTCCGCGGATGGAAAGCGCCAAGGGGGAATAACGATGATAAGGATATTGGTCACAGCAGCGCTCATGCTCGTATCCATAATGATCTCAGGCTGCAGCGAGGAGCCTGAAACGGAGCCGGAGGCCGCGTCTATAAATGTGTTTGTATGCGACAGCGTATCAGATACAGTAAACAAGATAATAGAAAACTACAGTATCGAAAACCCATACACCACAGTAATACTGAACAGCGGCAGCCCGCAGTCTCTCAAGACGCAAATAAGCGTCGAGACCTGCTGTGACGTATACATAACCGCCCCGTCCTCGGACGGTCAGATACCGACCGCCGTCCTTGTGATGAATCCGGACGCCGGTCAGGCGGAAAAGGATGCCGCAAAAGCATTTTACGATTATATGCGGTCCGATGAGGCGGAAAAAGATTTTAACGAACTGACGGACAGCTAAAAAAGAGACGGGATCCAGCCCGTCTCCAATGTGTTTTTGTGTCCCTATATCAGAAAGATACCTCGCCGATAAAGAAATACATCTGATCTTTTTCATTCTTTTCGGCGCTGTTGAGACCTGTTACCTCAACGACAGCGTCCGTAAGCTCGCTCACCTTATCGATCCACACTGTCGGATTCTCCGCCGACTCGTTGTCGTTTTTAAGGTTTTCCGCCGAGCCTGTGAGCTTAGGCATCGTCTCAACTCCGGCTCCCTTCGATACCTCGATACCGCCGAACTCATTGCCGCTCACATCCACGACACCCGCAAGCGTCATTTCAGCTCCGTTTACAAGTATGCCTCCGTCGGCTCCGGCAACTCTCACGTTATTGAGTGTCACCTTTGATGAGCCGTACGCCTGCACACCGTAAAGCCCCTGCCAGCCGCTCTCATTATTTTCGATCGCAACTGAAATGTTCTCAAGCATTACCTCTCCGGCGTTTTCTATCTCCAATCCGTCGGTGTTGTCAAATACTATAGATGCGTTTTCATCTCCGATAACGGACACGGCTCTGGACACCTTGATCTTGCCGTCGGCTTCTATCGCTCCGCTAACTGTTATGGTCTTTATGTCACCATTTGCGAGAGCCGCCTCGAGTCCCTCCGCGTCAGATACCGTTACGGATGTCCCGTCGTTCTCCGCGTTAAGGAAGAAGTGAAGCTGGTCCTTTTCAGTCTTTTCCGCTTTGCTCATTCCGCTGAGCTCGACTACCGACTCGGTAAGCTCGCTCACCTTATCGATCCACACTGTCGGATTCTCCGCCGACTCATTGTCGTTTTTAAGGTTTTCCGCCGAGCCTGTGAGCTTAGGCATCGTCTCAACATCGGCTCCCTTCGATACCTCGATACCGCCGAACTCATTGCCGCTCACGTCCACGACACCCGCAAGCGCCGTTTCAGCTCCGTTTACAAGTATGCCTCCGTCGGCTCCGATAACTGAAACATTATTTAGTGTCACCTTGGAAGAGCCATACGCCTGCACACCGTAGATACCCTGCCAGCCGAGCTCATTGTTTATTACCTTCACTTCAAGATCCTCGAGAATGACATTCCCGGCGTTTACTATCTCCATCCCGTCGATGTTGTCAAACGTTATCCCTGCTTTTCCCGATCTTGCCTCGCTGTTTCCTTTTATCGTCACGCTTCTGTCTATCGACAGCACCTCCGAAGCGGCGATCTCACCTGTGACAGTGATGACCTTTACCTCGGGATCGGAAACCGCGTCTGCAAGCTCTTCAGCCGTTTCCGCTTCCGCCGTCATAGTCTCGGGAAGGCCGTTCACAAAATAATATTTCTGATCCTTCTCCGCGATATCTATGCTCTCAAGACCTTCCACCTCAACGACAGCGTCCGTAAGCTCGCTGACCTTGTCGATCCACACTGTCGGATTTGAAGCTGACTCGCTGTCGTTTTTAAAGCTGTCCGCCTCTCCTGTGAGCTTAGGCATCGTCTCAACGCCTGTACCCTTCGATATCTCGATACCGCCGAACTCATTGCCGCTCACATCTATCGTGCCGCCGAGAGCCACTTCCGCGCCGTTCACAAGAACAGCCGCGTCAGCGCCGCTTACCGATATATCGGAAAGCTCCGCGTCCGCTCCGTACACCTGCAAGCCATACGAGCCATTCCACTTGCCCTCTTCGTCATTCATCCTTATATCAAGACGCTTTACCGTCAGAGCCTGCGCGTTCACGGCCTGTATACCGTCTTTTACGCCAGCCGCGAACTCTATAGCGCGGTTGCCGCCGTCAAGGGTTATACCATTACCGGTAATTGATATGGTCTCATCGGCCGACAGATCGCTTTTCAGAGTGATCTGCGCTTCTTTTTCAAGACTGTTTGCTTTTTCTACAGCCTCTTTCAGGCTCGAAAACGCGTTTTTGCCTATCGTGTAACGCTTTCTGCTTACAGTCACGGTCCCCGTTCTGCCCTCATAGCTGCTGTTTACGATAATATCCGTCTCAGAAGCAGTCGTGGTAATAGATCCGCCACCGCCGCCGCCTGAGCTTCCGCCCGAGCCTCCCGGAGCATTCGTGGGCGCCGGAGTGCTTTCCGGAGTCTCCTCCTCATCGCCGCCTCCGATAACGGTATCACCTTCTTCGATCACGCTTCCGCCCTGAGTGATTATCTCACCCGAGACGGTAGTGTCTTTCAACGTGACCACGCCGTCGCCTACACCCGGAGCCAGGATAAGATCTCCGTCTATCTCCATGTTTTCCAGAACGACATCGCCCGTGTTGACTATCACTATACCGTCTATCTTCTCATCGGAAGTATACGTTCCGGCCTCGGTATAAAAGCCTTTTACCGCGTTGTTTACGATCGTCACGAACTCGGCTCTGCTCATGCCCGACTTTGGACGGAATGTGTTGTCCTCAAAGCCGTTGATAAAACCGCGCTCGGAAAGCGCCTTGACCGCCTCTTCAGCCCAATCGCTCACACTGTCCGCGTCCTCAAAATCCAAAGCCGCTTCTTCTGACGCCGCCAGCTCAAACGCTCTCGCAAACATCACTGCCGCTTCCTCGCGCGTAACGCTGTCCTCCGGTCTGATCTCCCCGTTGTCACCCAGCAAGATCCCGCTTGCCGCAAGCTTCAGCACAGCGTCGGTATACCACGAATCGCCGAGATCGGAAAATGTGTTCTCAGCCTTATCACGGTAGCCCATTATGCGGTCGAGCATTACAGCCAGCTCTCCGCGCGTGACCTTGTCATCAGGACGGAACGCTCCGTCATGACCGTTTATCACCGCGTTGTCGGACCATATATCTATGGCCTGCGAAGCCCAGTGATCTTTGGTGTCGTTAAAGTCAGCCGCGAACGCGCCGGAAGCCGACGCCGCCGCGAGCGCCAGACATATAGACTGGAGCATTATAAGTCTGCGTATCTTATTGTTCATCGTATCGTTCTCCTTTTGATATTTGGGATTATTGCATTATTTCCTACTGCACCAATAGGATAACATATATCATGGTTTTATGTCAATAGAAATTAAATGCATCCATAGAAGAACATTCATATTTGAGCATGTTTTTGAGCTTTAGTGCCTCAGTTTACATAAATTTATTTTTCTTCATTTGTGATCACCACTTCTATCGGTTTACCGATTTTTCTTGCATATTCTATAGTATGCTTTGTCCCTCGTGATATGCCATCCCAAAAAACAAGGACTTTGTCACATATATCAACCATTTGTTCATTTCGTTTCAGCGGAGCTGCGCTCCTGTAACGATCATAGCGTGGACGCATTATCGATTTTGAGATCTTATACTTATCCGACAATAACTCTGCAAGTGTGTCTATACTACAAGCTCCGCCACTGATTATCTGCTCGTAGCAGAAAGCGGCAAAACAGTTGATGTATCTTCACTTACAGATACACAGATCAATGCCGTACGCAAAGTGATATCAGAATTCAAAAAATCAAATGGATCATAAAAGTCCGTCAGGTATGTAATTTACATCACAAAAGCTTGACAACACTGCCGCAATATGTTATTATACCATTGACGGCACGTTACTGTGTCATTTTGATATCCAAAACAAAGCCGCAAAAGCGGCCGGTCAATATAAAAGAACGGAGGCGGAACATGTATAATTTTTCTTGCTGAAAATAGGCGTAACAAAATATTTGAGCGCGGTCACGTATCGCTCTGTTGTTATGCCGTCAACGGCGGGAAAGTTATATATAGCCTTTATTTTTGTGCTTTCCTGCCGGATCATATCAATTCGGGAGGCGATATATATGTCTTTGATAAATGTTAAAAACCTTACTTTTTCATATGACGGAAGTTTTGATAATATTTTTGAAAATGTGAGCTTTTGTATCGATACCGACTACAAGCTTGGTTTTATCGGCAGGAACGGCAGAGGCAAGACCACATTTCTAAATCTTCTGCTCGGCAAATATGAATATTCCGGAAAAATAGAATCAAGCGTCGAATTTGAATACTTTCCGTATGAGATAAAAAACGGCTCGGATCTCACGATCGACATAGCCTGTGAAAAGAATCCCGGGCTTGAATACTGGCAGATCGCCAAAGAGCTCGGGCGTCTCGGTGTGCCGGAAGATGTCTTATACAGACCGTTCAAAACACTCAGCCACGGCGAGCAAGTAAAAGTGATGATAGCGGTCCTTTTCACAAAAGAGAACAGTTTCCTCTTGATAGACGAGCCGACAAACCACCTTGACGCCGCCGGAAGAAAGTCGCTCGCGGGATATCTTAACTCAAAAAAGGGATTCATCCTCGTGTCGCATGACAGGGATCTCATAGACGGATGCGCGGATCATATACTGTCTATAAACAGGGCAAATATAGAATTACAGCGCGGAAATTTTTCGACATGGTCGGAAAATTTTGAACGCAGACAGGCTTTCGAGTTCGCTGAAAATGACCGCCTGCAAAAGGACATCGAGCGCCTGAACAGAGCGTCAAAGCGTACCGGCGCATGGTCTGACCGTATCGAAAAGACAAAATTCGGCGCGGGACCTGTTGACAGAGGATTTATAGGGCACAGATCAGCCAAAATGATGCAGCGCTCCAAGGCGATCGAGCGCAGGCGCGGCGCTGCGATCGAAGAAAAAAGAGCGCTGCTGAAAAACACAGAGCACGCGGAAGCATTGAAGCTCGATCCATTATCAGCCGGCGGAACACTGCTCGAGATGAAGGATATGCAAATATTTATCGGCGATAAAATGATATGCGGTCCGGTATCATTTTCTCTGCGAAGCGGAGAGCGGCTCATCTTGTCCGGAAGCAACGGATCCGGGAAATCGAGCTTGCTCAAACTCATATTGGGCGATGATATGAGACACAGCGGCACGATATACAGAAAAAGCGGGATTATGATCTCATACGTTCCGCAGGACGCGTCCGGTCTTTCCGGGGACATGTCGGAATACGCAAAAGACCGCGGTATCGATGAGAGCAGACTGAAAACGATACTGCGCAAGCTTGGATTCGAGCGCGCTCAGTTCGAAAAGGATATGAGCGCGCTCAGCGAGGGACAGAAAAAGAAGGTCTTGATAGCCGCAAGCTTGTGCGAAAGCGCGCATATCTACATCTGGGATGAGCCGATGAACTATGTGGATATCATATCAAGGATGCAGATAGAGGAGCTCATAAGAGAATATTCTCCCACGATGCTTCTGGTCGAACACGACGCCGCGTTCCGCCGCGCCATCGGAGCTGAAACCGTATCGCTTTAATATGCCGCTGTCTGCCGGCTCTCCCGCAAAGCAGTCCGCAGTATAAAAGCCCCGCGCGCCGCGGGGCTTTTGTTATACTGTTTCGGCCAGAGGCTTCATTTTATCATCCCATAAAAATATCCTGCCTACGCCGATCCCAAGCTTGACTTCATATTCGTCCTTTCCTGCCTCGGTCTTTATCTCATGCAGCTCAAGACCTGTGATCCTGCCGTCCGCATAAACAGCCGCATAAAGTCTCATCACCTTACCCTCCTCCGGAGCAGTGTCAAACTTGATCTTTACCGTGCTTCCGTCTCTTGAAAGCTCTGCCGGGAACTTGGCCTCATCCGACGGTCCTTCGGGCGGCTTATCGGATGGTTCCTCCGATGGGCTCTCTGACGGCTCCTCCGATGGCTGCCCAGGCGCATCCGCCGTGTTGTACACCTCGGCGCTCGCCGTCACCGACTGCCTGATGACTCCCTTTGTCGCATCGGAATCGGCAGCGGTAGAAACAGTTATATAATATCTTCCCGCCGCAAGCCCGGTAAGAACAGTCTCCGACTCATCCGACTTTACAGACACGGTTTTTGCATTGCTCATGTCCTCGCTCTCCGAATACGAAATTATATATCCCGTCACCGTCCAGCCCTCGCTGTCCTCTGCAGGGAGCCACTCCACCGTTATCTCTCCCGCGCCGGAGCTGTAAGCCGAAACATCTCTCGGCTCGCCCGGTCCCTTGTCATTCTCTTCTCCGAACGTGACACCGGTCACGCTTTCATCGTTTGCCGCAGGCGCCGATGTCTGTCCCGAGCTGTATACCGCAAGCTTTCTTGTGATCACATACGGGCTGAAGCTGTCTGTAACAAAGCTTATCGTGCCGGCATCCGAATCCGTAAATACGGGCAGAGCCTCCGGCTCGGATCCTTCTCCGTCTTTATAGTGCAGGACCGCAAGGTCGTCACCGGAGCTGAAGCTATCGGGAATGTTCACTGTCACGGTAACGGGCGCGCCCAGCTCCGATACCTCCTCTCTGTCTATTTTAAGGGCTATATCCAAAGCGACAGCACCGGAAGCATCGTATATCGTCTTGTCTACGCTGAGTTCTGCGGCATCAGTATCTGTCACCGCAAGCTGCACGGATTCCGTATCGGCAGTCACTGCCGCGACATTTCCGAGTCCTTCTATATTCACCGACTGCTGATCGATGACCTCCGAGCTGACCTCCGGAGCCTGCTTTATCTCGTCTGTGAATATACCTTTATCCACTTCGGCGCGGAAACGGTAATACTCGTTAAGCCGCTTGTTAGCCGCCGGATATATATCATATGCCATGATATTTTCAAGCCCTACAGCCTCGTCAGCCTTTTCAAGATTCCGCTCTATCTGCTTTATGACCATGGGATATGTGACATCCGGGCTCTTTTCATAGACCGCCTTCAAGAAGTCATACGTGGATGTATAGCTCGGATTATTCAGGAGCACATATGCGACAGTAGCCGAATGCTTATACAGTTCCGGAAGCGTGAATCCGAAATGCTCTGTCTTTGTGCCCGTATAATTGCCTGTCCCCTCAAGTGTCACCGTTGCGGTCCCTGCAACTCCATCGGGGCCATATGTCCCCTTTATCTCCTCGCCCACATTATCGGTATACGACACAGTATAATCGATACCCTCATGAAGTATGCGCGAGCCGTCCGATAGAGTGACCCCCGGAGTTATGGGCTTTCCGGTATATTCATATGCCTCCTCTATACCGCTCACAGTCATATCCGAAATATCTCTCGGCTGTATCTCGAACGTCTTTTTCACCATCCCCGTGTAATTGCCCTTACCTGTGACCGTTACCTCCGCGGTACCGGCATTTATGTTATTATCGTATGATATCGTATATGAATAGTTCTCAATAAGCGCATGATCCCCCGCCGCATTCGACACTCTTACCCGCGGCGTCTGGGCGCGTGAATTATACACTATATCGGAAACATCCTCCGCAAACGTCACCATATCGGCAATAAGCTCATGCGGCTCGGTATTCCCGACATTTATCTCAAGCGGGATCACAGTGTCTCCATACCGTACCTTAACGGTCTGAAGCCCCGCGCTGCCGCTGTCGTAACCCTCGCACATCTCGTCGATGAGCGGGATCGTGCTCGTGCCGTGCTCGCATGTCAGAACAAGATCTATATCCATATCGCTTATCGGGACACCCTGTATCGAAGTGTTTACCACCGGACGGCTCAGCTCGATCTGCTCCGGCTCACAGCTGCCCAGAAAGAGCTGCACCCAGTTGTCGGCATACTTGCTCTGGTCCTCGTCCTGATGCTCATATCCGACAGACAGATGTGTAAAATTCTCGCTCAATATATTCGCCCTGTGCCCCGGACTGTTCATCCATGCGCGCACCGCCGACTCCGGCAGTGAAACTGCTCCGCCGCCGCATATATTTTCACCGGTATAATACAGCGACGCGTTTATCCCCACCTCATCGAACACCGACACATAATATGACCCGTCCGGACGGCGGTGCGTCATGCTGCCCAACAGCTCTTCCGCGCGTATATCCGCAGCCTCTTCCATCTGCGGCAAGGTCGCCAGCGGCACCCGTCCGTTCTCTATGCGGCGGCGGTTCGTCTCCATCAGCACTCTGCGCTCATACTCCTGCTCTGTGCTGTAACCGCTGCTCTCGCTCCCGGGCAGATCCTTAGCGTTGTCATAGCCTGCCTCTTTAAGTATCTCCACAAATTCGGCCGTGCTGTGCACCTTTGTTCTTCCCTTCGGCAGAGAGCGTCCCGTAGCCGCAGCGGTCTCGTCCGCGTCAAGATAGAGCACCGCCGGTGACGTCACACCATGCATCACGGAATTATAATATGCGATCAGACTCGCCGAATACTTCGAAACATCTATCAGCAGCACCGGTGCGCCCGCCGCCTCCGCTATCTGACGGAATTTCGGCAGATAGCTCTTCGAATACGGGCACTCCGGCAGATACAATATGCACACCCTAACATCGCGCACATAATCATAAAGGGCGTTGTCGCTCACAAGCGTGTCATAAGCCTGCTTATATCCCGATGATGTGGTGTTGATGAGCCCCGGGGCGAAATCATTGAAATATCCCTTCCCGCTGTCCTCCGCAGACACACCATAGCCGTTGCCGCGCACCCATACGCGGTTAGCGCTCTCCAGCTGATTTGAGCCGACATATTCCCATTCGCCTACTACCTCCGCCGGGATACCATAGTCCGCGCTCTCCGAGAGCGCCGGCGCCGCAGCCAAAGCTGTGACCGGCTCCAAAGCGGCGCCAAGCGTTGAAGCCGCCATCACAGCCGCCAGAGCCAGCACCGGCAGCCTGTTCGTTATTTTTCTCATGCTATGTACATTTCCTCCTCGTAAAATTCTGCCCCTCTTTCGGGTACTTTATTATAACATAAGCGCAATGCGTTCAGCATTGCCTCACACCGTTACAATAAACACATTTTCATAAAGCCGCCGGGCGGCTTTATTTCACTGAGTGTGTTCATTATAGCATAATCCATAGTATTTTACAAGGGATTAAATTTTGGTAAAAATTCAGATATCCGTAAACCATAAAAAGAGGCAAACAAAATAATGCCTGCCCCTTAGTCATATATACCTTATTTATTTGGTATTTCAATTTTATAACAATTGCATTGCTTCATCGGTCAACTCTGTTGGTCACAGCTACCATATTTACACGTCCCGGTCTGCGAACAAGCTGCGAGTAATACACGTAATTTGAAGATATATTATTAATATGAGAATTCTCCGGCACCGTGCATATCAGCCTTACATTGCCGCCGTTTCTCGTTCTTTCATACAATCCACCATCTAATATATAATATGTGCGGTCTCCCTTGATAAAAACATCATACGCATATTCATCACTGCCCGGATCAATATCTATAACATAATTTCCATTGACATCAACTGCAGCATATATATTGCTATGGTCTGTATAATAAGCATAATCTCCGTCACAATACGTCAACCAAACACCTCCGGATACTATCCGTTTCCATGAAAGATTACTCAGATCTATCCTTGACACCCCACCGTTGTATCCTTCTGGTCCATATCCCGGTGTCGATCTATATTCCTGATAATACAATACATTATCAATTATAAACGCAGCTCCGTATGCCTCCGCATTGTCTGCAAGCAATATATTGTTTCCTCCGTAAATATCGCATGAGTATATTTTTATCGGCATCGATATATCCGATCCTTCAGGACCTGTAGTATAATAGATCCGCCCATTATAACAGCATATATCATATATATCCCCTTCATTTATCATTCCATATGGCAATGAACTTATATGTATATTCCCGTCTGTAAAATATATACCGCCATTTGAAGCATAATGAGGTGTGCCGTAAACCGTGTCCCAATTATTCGATAGATTACTGAAATAACACGCCTCTTCGGTTGCGGCAAAAGCACTTACACCGTTCAAAAGAGCAATTGCAGCAATAATAGCTGATACCGGTTTCTTATTCATGATTCTCCTCCCATTCCTTGATCCAGAGCTTACATAAAAAAGTAACCGCCTATCTCTGCAGCAGATAGACGGTTTTGAACATAAAGCTCTTAATTGAAAAATCCTTTGCAGAAATAACCGCTCGATTATTTCTTTTGTCACCATTCTATCACAGAAAAATCGAAATGTCAATAATCACCTCGGAAACGATGCGCTTTCAGTATGCAAAATCTCATATTAAATCATCCTTTTAATTTTTGATGATTTTAGATTGAACAATGCAACAATTAGTAAAAACGCTGTCATTATTGACATTATCAAGCAAAAAACGCCTGAACCAGATAAAGATAGTTCTGCTCCATATCCCCCTAATTCATCTTGTGCCGCAAATAAAACTACTAAAATAGCCACAAACACAGCTCCTGAAACAATCATTGCAGGTAATATAAACATAGCTGATTGCTTATTGCGATTTACAACAAACAATATAAGCATCACTGCTGATATTACATAGCAGATCATAATAATCCATCTTAAATATTCTATCTCCAAGACCTCAAAAATATCTACCGGTGTCGATAATCCCCACATTCCCGCCTTAAAGAGAGATGTTAGCATCATTATTCCTGCTAAAACAAAGCTAACAAATCCTATGGCAACGATCACGTGTGCGTTCGAACTCCTGCCATATACCGATCTAAAATTTGATTGTGCCGCTGTTGGAGTTCCAGTATTGTTCAACCTCGCTCCGCACTTTGTGCAAAATCTTTGATTATCATCCATCTTGCTTCCACATTGATTACAATACATAATAAATCCCTCCTATTTCAATTCATGTCACTTATGTACCAATCATCATTTTCTTTTACCATATCAAATGTAACCGTCTCTGATGATGCTCCGCTATATTTATCCTCATACGTTAAAATAGCACTTACGGTCGCAGCATTATCCGAACCTATATTTATGTTTACATCATCTATATTCAACAAATCTCCATTGGATACCATACCAACACTTAGACCAAATATTTCTGACATGTTAATGTCCATGCCAGACAAACCATTAAGAATGCCATCTGTTATCCCCATCGAAGACTCGATGAGATTTTTTGTTTTTTTATCCATGCAATCCAACACACCGTCCATGTCTCCGGAATTGTACGCATCCAAAAACAGCTGTATGCGATTTTCTATCATTTCTGTGTCACTCATGTTTGTTATTTTATCATTTGTAAAAAAATCAAAATATCCTTCTTCATATCCGTATATTGACGCGAATGTAAGAACAAGCACAACACAGGATGATATCAACATAGTACTTAATTTTTTTATAGCACCCGTTAAAAAGCCCACCAAAAACAAAATAATTATCCCTACTGCAACAGCAGCAATTATCAGACTTATATTTGATATATCTAAAGTCATTTTATTTCACCTTGCCTCCTCAATATAAATGATCTGTTATTCATCATAGCAGATCTTAATATCTTACATCAACCAGCGGTTTACCGCAGTTTACACAGAACTTCATTCCGGACTTGTTCATTCTACCACAGGTACACACAATACTTTCAGCACCCGCATCAGGTATTGACAAAGGTTTTCCGCATCCGGCACAGAATTTTGAATCTCTTGTATTTACACATCCACATGAAGAACACGCTATACCATCTTCCGGAGGCACGCTGTAACTGCTTTGAATTCTGCTGCTATCAAGTTCTTGTATTTTCAGCTGAAGATCCTCTATCTTCTTTCCCAATACGGTTACCTCATCGCACATATCGTTACATTGAGGAATATTTATCTCTCCGCTCGTTTGTAAATTATATATAAATGTTCCTATATCCTGATACAACCTTGCCCTTTCCTTCTCATAATCTTGTATCTGTGTATTAAGCTTTGCCTTCTCAACAAGCATCTTTGATCCTTCGCTTACTGTATTTACTCCCTTGTTTATACCTACTACCATCTTATCAAAAATATTTGCCATAATGAATTCCTCCATAAGTTCAAGGTTCCTATCCAATTACAAAACTCTAAATTCTTAGGTTTTATACGTTTTTCGTTAAATATAGCGAGATCACTCCTCTTTTATGGTATAATATACTTATAAAGCTCCCTTCCTATTTTTTAACTGATCAAATAACAATCTTTTTACACTTTATATCTCGCCCTTGGTAAACGTTTCGCCATCCAAAATAAGATTTCCGTCTTCAAAATCAAACTCAAATGTAGTTGCTCCTACCGCATAATCAACGATCCTCAAATGTGAATCATCCACTATGGACCATGTACCGTGCCCCGATGTATAATAATCTTCTTTTCCTTCTCCAGCCTTATTTCTATACTGATCATATTGTCCGCCTTCATAGAAAACATAGGAATAGGTACTGTTTGCGTTGTCTACAGCTTCGGTCCCATCCCAGCTGCCAAGAAGCTCTTTGTCAGGATTCGAACCGCAAGAACATATCACTGACATCGTTGTTACAGCAGCAATAAAAATAACTATTTTTTCATAAAAACGCACCTCTCTAAAATAAATTTACGCATGATCATCCGCCTCTCATTTTTATTAATATAATATTCACAATTTATCCATATCACAATTATACCACATCCATCCTGCCGGCACAAGCCAAATGGCATAATCCGTTATTTTTGTGCAAAATCCGTAAATCATATAAAAGCAGAAAGCAGCGGAAAATTCCGCTGCTCACTACAGGAATCGTTATATACAAAATTTTGAAAATTACTTGTTTATTGCGAATACGACCTTATTCTCCGGTTTCCACAGTCTCCAGACACACGCAAAACAATTTGTCGGTGCAGTTGAACGCTATGTCCATATTCTTTCGTTTGGCTATCACGCGGCTGACATAATATAATCCCAGTCCGCTCTGATCCTTAGTTGAATAGTTCTTGCTCATTATCCGGCTCATATCCGGTTTTTTATCTATACTGTTCGATATTATCATCGTCTGTCTTCCGCTGTCATTACCGAGCTCCAGAGCCATATATTTTTCCGCCGAGCTCTCTGCCGATTCAACAGCATTGTCCAAAAGCGCTCCTACGGCATTGAGCACATTTATATTTTCAAACGCGTCAAAATGTTCTCCGCTGATCTTCAGATCTGCCGAGATATCTCTGCGCTGCGCCTCGAGCGTTTTTAACATTATAAGATTTCTCAGCCCCGCGTCGCTTATCTTCAAGACATCTCTTAGCTGACCACCGCTGTAAACATCGTCCATATCATTATAGAGCTCGTCTATCCGCTCCGCAAGACTATCATAATCGCCTGTGTCACAATAGCCCTTTATCGCTATTATCGTGTTCTTATAATTGTGGCGGAACACGCGTGTTCCGTCGTGCATTTCCTCAAGTATCCGCTGCTGCTCCGTTATTATCCTGTTCTTGCGCTCCTCGCTCGCGCTCTTTATAAATCCCATCGCCGCGATCGCCGCAGCAAGATATGTGACCGCCGTTATCGCCAGAAACAATCCATATGTCTTCGGATTCATATCCTCTCCCTTTAACAGACTGTATTCAAATTCCAGCTGAACGTAGGTAGCCAGGAATATCGATATCGCGGCAAGGACAGTGAGCAGCTTTGTCTCCCTGTCTGTCTTTTCCGCATTCACAAGACTTATAAGAAGCTTTTTCACACCGTATGCCGCTGCTGTAAACAGCTGCATGCTTATCGTGTTTATCACAAAGCATGTTATAGGCGTATAATCGAACACATTGTACACAAGGATTATATCAACCGTTTCGGCGGCAGACAATATCACCACATATACGCTGAAGATCATCACGCTTTTCTGCAGTTTTTTTATGTTCGAGTATATAAGCGCGAATACGTAAACAATTGTAACGGTAGTCCTGTATTCCACCATGCTGTCGTCAAAGACCATGAACATCGCCGTAAACAGACAGGTGATACTGGCAATATAAAACGTTATCTTCGCTGCGGACATCCTGATATCAAACACACGCGTCAAAAGCAACACCAGACTCACCGACCACGACACGCCCACCAGCGCCGACGATACCGTATATACAAAGTCCATCATATCACCTCTAATCTGTTCAATATATCACGATGCATCTTTGCCCGGTCTCTGGAGCAGTATACGGTAACACCGCCCTCCATATGTATCAAACGCGTTGCGGGCTCATACGCGCGCGCCTTTTTGATGTTAACAGCAGCGCCTTTGTCCACAACGATAAAATCATCGTCAAGCTCCTTTAATATCTTTACAAATGTTTGCCTCACCTGATAAAATGAATTCTCGGTATACACGGATGTTTTTCTGTCCGTCTTTCGTATGTAAATTATATCTCTGACCGCGACATCGAAATATTTTGTCCCGCTCTTAAGGCTTATGGCCCTATTATCTTTCTCATGCAGGAGTTTCAGAAAAACGCGGAGTTTTTCTTCTTCGACACCGCATATCGGCTTTACCAAAAAACCCGACGGCCGTATCAGTCCTGTAATAGTGTCCCGCGCTTTACTCTCATACGATGTTATAAAAACTATATGCGCCCGATCGTTTTCATCGCGTATCCTGCGGGCCAGCCTTATCCCCGCGTTTTCATCGCTCCCGTCTGCTATATCAAGGAAGAACACGTCATCGTCCTCTATCCCTGACAGCTCAACGTCATCAAAACCGTGCCTCCGTATCTCCGCGTCTTCCGTTTCGGGAGCGCCGACGAGCAAACTGCTCATGGTCTCGCTAAAAAACTTATCATCATCTACTATAATGTATCTCATACAAATGTCCCCTTTTACAAAATGATTATACTAAATTTTTCACTGTAATACAATTCTTTTTGCAGAATCCGCTTTTTTCGTGCAAAATCCGTAAATAATTATATCATAAAAAGGATTTAAAGGCAATATCAAGGAGACGATGACACAGAAAACAATATCCGCTTTAAAAGAGAGCAGCCGTGATCCACCGTGAAGGTCCCGTTCTTTCTGCATATTATAGGCAAATCCCACAAAAATGTCCTTGAATTTATAAACTGGATATGATATACTTTATTTACAGGGCTGCATCAGGATCCGCGGCAGTCATGTAAATAAACACAGATAAGAAAGGGGATACATTATGGAAAGGTCTAAGATGAGATCTGCGATCTCTTATGTGCTGATCCTGACTATGCTGTTCATTATTTCAGCGCCGGCAGCGATGGCACAGAGTTCTCCGTCTGATTGGGCAGCGGAGGAGCTTGAACTTGCCGATGAGGCAGATCTGTTAACGGACGATATCAAGTCCGATTATCAGCAGGAGATCACAAGAGAAGAATTCTGTGAGCTGGTGGTAAACCTCTATACCGCTGTTACCGGCAATGAGTCCGAGGCGGTCTATATGCCTTTTGAGGATACCGACAACGAATCGGTAGCCAAGGCCTACGGGTTAAACATCGTCTACGGCATATCGGAGGACGAGTTTGCGCCGGATGTCAGGATAACAAGACAGGAACTCGCCACTATGCTTGTAAGATGCATCGATAAGGCGTTTGAAGGCGCGAATATATATGATTATCCAAGCGTGTATGAGCTGAGAACAAGCTACACTGACGCAGACGGGATATCGGCATGGGCATTCCCGAGCGTTTCGTACGCCATAACACAGAATGTTATAAACGGATACGGCGACAGGATCGCACCTTTGGATTACACAACACGCGAACAGGCCGCGATAATGGTTTACAGAGTATATCACAACGGAACGGAAATAGACAGCGGCATAGAAAACACGGCCGCCGAAGCGCTGTTGATAAAGGACTCGGACAATGACAGTCTTTCCGACGAGGATGAGGAAAACGTATACGGCACAGACCCGCATAACGCCGACACAGATGGAGACGGCGCAGATGACGGTTGGGAGATATACTGCGGAACAGATCCCACCGCGTATGACGGGTCTATAACAAGGACGGAGACCGTCGGAGAAGTGACCGATTCCACACCGATCGCGGTGAATGTGACAGCGGAGCTTGAAGGGGATCAGGTCGAAAGTCTTGAAGTCGAGCCTGTTACATTAAACGATGAGCCGCTTCTTTCTCCGACAATACCCGGCTACATAGCAAACGGATATGATATATCAGTCGACGGGGAACTGGGATCCGCGGAGATAACTTTTGAATATGACACTTCCATCGAACAGGCGGAAAGCGATTTTCAGCCAAGGATATACTGCTTCGATGAGGATACCGGAACACTTGAGCAAGTGGATAACCAAAACGTGAGCAATGGCAAAGTGACAGCTAAGGTCTCCCGCAAGGCTAAGTACATACTGCTCAACAGCGTCGAATTCGACCTGGCATGGGCCACCGATATAAAAAGACCGATGTCTCAGAACACAGGGTCGGAAAACTCAGGTCAGGGCGCCCTCGATATGGTCCTTGTCATAGATGAGTCCAGCAGCATGGAGTCGAATAAGAACGGCACGAACAATGACCCGGACAGAATACGCGTGGACGCCGCGAAACAGTTCGCAGGCTCAGCGGGAGATAATGACCGTGTGGCTGTTATAGGCTTCGCTTCCGAGGGAAGCGAGAGGCTGCTCACAGGGCTTACATATGACAAGGATGAAGCCGAGACTCAGATAGACAACATTGTAGGAAACAGAGGCGGCACCGCGCTTTACGCCGGTCTGAATTCGGCAATAACAGAACTTGCGGACTCGGGCAGACCCGGAGCCGACAAGATCATAGTCGCTCTCACCGACGGCGAAGACGATCCTGCCGCGCCGGACGGATCATATGACAATGTGATAGAAAACGCCCAGGATGAGGGCATAACTATTTATACCGTCGGCTTGGGCGAGGATATAGCGACTGCTCTGCTTGTGGATCTGGCAGACAGCACAGGCGGAAAATACTATCATGCCGAGACTGCGGAACAGATATATGACGGTTTCGAGCTCGTCAAAGACGAAACCATCGATTACTATACCGACAGTAATAATGACGGTATCTCGGACTATTACACAAGATTGATATTCGAGGGTGAACTGAGACTGAGCAACGGTTCCAGAGAGCTTATGGGCACGGATCTTTCCGGAGACGCGGACATGGACGGCGACGGGCTGCTCAACGGCGAGGAAATAGTGATCGTTGAACAGGACAACAGAGTTATGGCAAGATATATGTCGGATCCTACAATATCCGATACTGATTTTGACTCATATGAGGACGGCGATGACCCGCACCCGCTCAATCCCGATTACCTGTCCGATTCGTCCACAGATTTCAGACTGCTGACCGACAACAGTAGCTATGAGTATATGCGCGCCGCGGATGAGTTCAGCGATGATCTCGGCTCTATGTTCCTCGATTCCGCGATCGCCACCGTGACTTTTACGGACCTGCAAAAACAGTATACGAACGAGATGGCTGACTTCTTTGTGAACGGCACACAGCAAACCAAAGTGGATCTTGTTCGCGTAAAAGAGATGGAGGAGATCACAGCGACTCTGCTCGGAGATGAAAAAGCGGCGTATATAGACAAATACAGCAGTGATATCGCTTCACTCGCAGGGTCAGGTGTAGAAGCAGCAGGAGACGTGATCGATGCAAGAAAGGCAGCAATACTCAAAGAGTTGGGAGACAAGCTCCTTAAAGCAAAAAAATCATATCAGGACGCAAAGGAAGCCGGAAAGAGCACAAGAAGTATCGCCGCATATAAAGGCTGGATCACTCGTTACGAGAATGATATCAAGAGCGTTCAAAACGGAGGCACGGCTAAGCTTGTTAAGAAAGGTATGCCGACCAAACTTACAAAAGCTTTGAAGATAGCAGACAAAGTCAGCACCGCGGTAGATGCCGTGTTCCTAACGGCCGATGTATATGACGCAGGCGCTTCCGCTGTAGGGATATATGAGCTTGCCGCCGGACTTGCTGAACTGAACGCCAACACATCGCTGATAAGCGATAACGCGGAGATATTCTATGAGCTCTCCGTAAACGGCAACAGACAGTTCACCCGCGACGCGGCGGAATTTATGCTGAATTCTATGATGAATGAGTTCGGAGAGGTCGCTTCACAGATAATAAACAATGTGACGATATCCGCTATGGGTATAGGAGTTGATGTGATCTTGATGATGGCGAGCGGACCTGTCGGGATAGCGGTCAATGTGGGAATGGCGGTCTTCGGGATATGCAACGCAGTTTTCGGATGGAGCGATGATGTCGAAGGGCGCGGCAGAATGCTGTGCATGAGCGATATCTCTGACGTGCTGTGCGACTTTGTAAATAAGTATTATCTCTACGATGACGTTTCCGATCCGATCATGACACATACGGAGAGCAAGTTGATCAAATATGTGTCATTGCTGTTGGATGCTCGGATACGCGGTGAAAACAACTATATCGAGGTCTATGATAATGAAGTGTCAAGATGTGAAAACGCAAGAGATAATATCGACATGGTAGAATCGATCGCTGACAGATTCGGTCTGTGATAACAGCTCAGCACGAGAACATATCAACATATAACTGATACAAATGATCAGGAGGCCACTATGCGCATAAAATGGAGAAAAGATCGCATTCCGTATATAATAGCCGCTTTAGCTGTAGGGGTGATCGCTGTCGTAACTGCGGTGATCATGAGCAGGGATACAGGCACAACAGACGATCAGCCGTCTCAGTCGGAAGCGGCTGCAGAAACCGCGGCGGGATCGCGCGGTGCTATAACCGGAGGTGAAGGGCTTTCAGCCGATAGACATGCAGACACCGAGACAAAGGACAGTGATCAGCATGTTGAGCCGAAGGATATGTCGGAAGTGATGCCGCTTATAGACGAAGCTCTGGTCATCTTTGCCGACAGCGATACGGCTATTGTAAACGGAGAGGAGAAAAAGACCGATTCAAAGCCTTTTATCAGCGACGGAGAAATGGTCTACTCGTTAAACAAAACAGCGGAATTTCTCGGAGCCGAAATATCGGTCGATGACAACACAAATATCGTTACCGTCCTTTCAAACGGCTGCAAGGCTCAGTTCATGACCGGGTTTAATGTCATAGTTTATAACAATACCGATCCTGAGCTGATACGGTCAAAGCCTGTATTGAAAGATGATCAGATATATCTTCCTGTGGATGTTCTGGCAGACATAATGAATTGCTCGTCTTTTCGGGACTACCAAAACGGAATAGCTGTTCTGAGGGGAAAAAAGGCGCCGGACAAAGAGTCTTATGCGGCGCTGCTCTCTCTGATAGGCAGATCATATGAAAGCGCCCGATCTAACAGCGAGCTTGATGAGATTGAAGAAAGATTCTCTGATTATGACATATACGATCTGTCCCGTTCGGGAAGGCTTTATATCAGCAATGAAAACGGTGAAATATACAAGCGTCAGCTGCTTGATGATTACACGCTCACAAACGAGAAGCAAGCGGCGGCGTATACATTTGATAAAAATGAGGTATACGCCGCGGGCAGCGGTTCAGACAGCAGCAATTTGTACTTGCTGAAATCACCTGATTCGGTATATTCGGAAACTCCCGAAACTATGATAAAAAATGATCTCATTTTCGCGATCGAACGGTATATAGATCTGTCTATAGGCGGCAGCGATGATACGGAGCTCGATACATACAAAAAGGCGATAAAGGGAGAGATCGATAATGATTTCCTGCAGCTTAAGAACGAGGCATTGGGAAACGGAACATATACCGAAATAACCTCGGCCGGCGGAGAAGCTCAGTCTGTGATCGAGAACAGATGGGCGGAGCTGTGCGCCGAGGTCAGACCCGGAGATATCCTTCTCTTCAGGAACTCCGCGTCCGATTCAAAATACGGATATTTCAACCACTCTGCAATGGTCATGGATGTGTCTGGCCAAACGATACATGTGCTTCAAGCCCGCAACTCTGAGCTTGGGGTCGGGGCAGATATGCCGGAAGACTTCATTACCGCCGAGAGCTCCAAAAATGACGGATATTGGAAACACTACGATTCCATAGTGCTGTGCAGAGTAAATGATATTTCAGAAACGGCAGCAGCCGACATGGTGAGGACGGCGTATGAAAAGTATAACGGTTATGCGTTCGGCTATGGCGGCTTTTACGGAGCTAAAGAGGTAACGTGCGCTGAGATAATAAAAAACGCCATGCAAAGCAGCGGTGTTGAACTGATAGACGGCAAAGAGCAGCGGCACAGACTTAAAAGCGCGGTCAAGGGCGATGTGCTGTCCATGCTGATACTACCCGATGACATAGTATTGTCTGACAGTATAAGTATCCTTAAGCACATAAAGTGACAAAAAAGATCCTGCAGATATCTTCACAGTCTGCGGGATCTTTTTTGCATATTCACACATCTCATTCCCCAAAACCTCTATTTCTCCATTGACATTTTCCATTAAAAATGTTAGTATATTATTATAAGAAAAAACAGCGCGGGGATCGCGCGTCACTTCGGACAAAGGAGGAATTTATATGCGGTATGAAATAAAAGGCGGCAGCTTTCCGGTCGTGACATGCTATCTTGAAAACGGCGAGTCGATGATAACAGAAAGCGGCTCTATGGTATGGCAGACGCCCAACGTGAAAATGGAAACGCACGGAGGCGGTATAGGCAAGATGTTTTCCAAGGCGCTCTCGGGCGAATCGATATTCCAGAACACTTTCACCGCGAACGGAGCCGGCATGGTCACGTTCGGTTCGAGTTTTCCGGGCAAGATATTGCCTTTAGAGATAGGTCCGGGCAAGGAAATGATACTGCAAAAGGGTTCTTTCCTCGCCGCGCAGACGAGCGTTGAACTCAGCATACATTTCAATAAGAAGCTCGGAGCGGGATTTTTCGGAGGCGAGGGCTTTATAATGCAGAGGCTTTCCGGCAGCGGCATGGCTTTCGCGGAAATAGACGGGGAGCTTATAGAATATCAGCTTGCGCCCGGCGAAACATTGCTCGTGGACACAGGAAATGTTGCCGGATTCGAGATTGGAGTATCAATGGAAATAAAGCAGGTAGCAGGGCTCAAGAACAAGCTTCTCGGCGGAGAAGGTTTTTTCAACACTGTGCTTACAGGCCCAGGAAAAGTATGGCTGCAGACCATGCCCATATCAAACGTTGCACGGGCTATAAGCAGATTTATTCCGGCAAAGACACAGTAATTTATCATGCCGATGCCGCCGCGCGCGGTATCGGTTTTTTACGTCCGCAAGGACAAAAAACAAATGAAAGGTTTTTGATAATGAAAAAGACACTGTTCCTTACGGGACTCATAGACGGCATACCGATAGCCGCCGGATACTTTGCCGTTTCATTCTCATTCGGCATAGCCGCTGTGGCGGCAGGCATCTCTCCGTTTGAGGCTCTGCTGATATCAATGACAAATCTGACCTCGGCGGGTCAGTTTGCGGCGATAGGCATAATCGCCGGAGGCGGATCATATATAGAAATGGCGCTGTCACAGCTCGTAATAAATCTGCGGTACGCTCTTATGAGCCTTTCGCTGTCACAGAAGCTTGACAGATCATTTTCAAGACTGCATTCACTTATACTCGGCCACGCGGTAACGGACGAGATATTCGCTGTGGCAATGAGCCGTTCAGGCAAAACTCGCCCGATATATTTCCTCGGTCTCGCGGCGCTGCCGTATATAGGCTGGTCGGGCGGCACAGCGGCAGGCGCGTTTCTCGGCGCTTTGATGCCTGAAACGCTTTGCTCAGCTCTTTCGGTCTCGCTGTACGGTATGTTTATAGCAATAATCGTGCCGGCGGCCAAAAAGGAACGTCCGGTGCTGATCGTCACTCTCATAGCGATAGCTTTGAGCTGCGTTATCTATTATACTCCGGCACTCGATTTCATAAGCAGCGGTTTTTCAATAATAATCTGCGCCGTGGCGGCCTCGGCCGCAGGCGCCCTCTTATTCCCGGCATCAGCGGACGAGGAGGGCGCAAAATGAACCGCAGCTTTATCATCTATCTCGCGGTAATGTTCGCGGTGACGTATCTTATACGAGTCCTGCCGCTCACTATAATACGCGGGAAAATAAAGAACAGATATATCCGCTCGTTTCTGGCGTATATACCGTACACAGTGCTCGGCGCTATGACTTTTCCGGCTGTGTTCTACGCTGTCGGCAACACCTCGGCGGCCGTAGCCGGCGCCGCCGCGGCGCTGATCGCGGCATTTTTCGGCCGCGGTCTCTGCACAGTCGCGGCATGCGCGAGCGCGGCCGTATATATAGTAATGATCATAGCAGGAGGCTGAACATGTCAAAACGATATGCGTTCGTAAAAGAAAAACAATGCGTTGCCTGCGGAGCTTGCGAGAATGTATGCCCGCGCGGCGCTATAAGAGTATTCCGAGGATGCTATGCTGCCGTTGATGATTCATTATGCGTCGGATGCGGACTATGCGAAAAAGTCTGCCCTGCAAACGCTGTGAGCATCCGTGACAGGAACGATGAAAAACTCGGTATCGAGTGCAGTCTCGAAGACAAAGCGCGCGGCGTGTGTCCGATGTGCCGTGACCTTGTGACATCGATACCATACACTCCGGAGATCCCAATGCCTAAGCTTTCAGGGAGGAAAAAGCGATGAATAATAAAAAAGGACACTGGTATAATCATCTGTGGATATGGTCGATACTGTTTTTCGCTCTCGGCTTCTTCAATATAATGTTCGCATGGCTCGGGATGCTCGACTTCATGATACCGCTTGTGATCGCTGTATTCGGCGGCAACAAATGGTTCTGCAACCATCTCTGCGGCAGAGGTCAGCTGTTCGCGCTGCTCGGCGGCAAACTCAAGCTGAGCCGCGGAAAATCCACACCAAAATGGCTCGCCTCGAGAACGTTCAGATACATATTTTTAGCATTCTTTATGCTTATGTTCATAAATATCATATTCCAGACATACCTCGTGGCATCAGGCAGCAACGACCTGCGCGAGTCTATAAAACTGCTCTGGACGATACGGGTACCGTGGGGCTGGACGTACTCGCCCGGTATATTCCCTGACTGGGCAGCCCAGTTCGCATTCGGATTCTACGGGCTCATGCTCACCTCGGCTATAATAGGCACAGCCGTTATGGCGCTGTACAAACCGAGATCATGGTGCGCTTTCTGTCCCATGGGCACAATGACACAGGCGATATGCAAAGCAAGGAACGGACGCTCAATAAAGCGGGAAGACAAACGTTCCATATAGATCATATACAGATGACCTTTATATTGCGCAGCCATCTGCACACAGAAATCACAAACAAGGAGGTTTTTATACAATATGAAAGTTTTGGTAATAGGCGGAGTCGCCGGGGGAGCTACCGCCGCGGCAAGGCTGAGACGTCTTGACGAAAACGCTGAGATAATAATAATTGAACGAAGCGGCTATATATCATATGCCAACTGCGGTCTTCCGTACTATATCGGCGGAGAGATAACGGATCGCGGCGCGCTGACTCTCCAGTCACCCGAAAGCTTCAAAAAACGTTTCAGGGTAGACGCGCGCGTTAAGCAAAAGGCAGTCTCGATAGACCGCGCTTCGAAGACTGTCAGGATCCGCAGACTTACCGACGGCACGGAATACACCGAAAGCTATGATAAACTCATCCTCTCTCCGGGAGCGCATCCGATAGTTCCGGATCTTCCCGGCATAGACAGCAAAAAGATAATGACGCTGCGCACTGTGGAGGACACCTTCAAGATATATGACTATATCGCGGAGCATTCACCGAGATCGGCAGTTATCATAGGCGGCGGATTTATAGGTCTGGAAACAGCGGAAAATCTCAAAAACAGAGGATTGTCTGTAACACTGCTTCAGCGCGGCAGACATGTTATGCCTCCGCTGGACGAGGACATGGCCGCGCCCGTACACACATATATGCGGAAAAACGGTATAGATCTCCGCCTGAGATCCAATGTTACAGGTTTTAAGGAGACCGAAAACGGTATAACAGCGCTGACCGATGACGGCGGATCCACCGCGGATATGGCTATCGTATCGATCGGTGTGGCTCCGGAAAGCACGCTCGCAAGGGAATCGGGGCTTGAGCTCGGCGTCAAAGGCGCCATAACTGTTGACACGCATATGCGCACATCCGATAAAGATATATACGCCGTAGGTGACGCCGCGGAAATAACGGACTTCATTTCAGGCAAAAAGACCGTTGTGCCGCTCGCGGGACCCGCCAATAAGCAGGGACGCATAGCCGCGGACAACATATGCGGCATCGGGAGCGAATATAAAGGCGCTCAGGGCTCGTCGGTCCTCAAGCTCTTTGATATGACTATCGCATCCACCGGCTATAACGAAAAGACAGCGTCACTTTACGGCTTTGACTACGACTATGTCCTTCTGACATCTGCATCCCATGCCACATACTACCCCGGTTCTAAGAGTATAAACGTGAAAGTGCTTTTTGAAAAGGGCACAGGCAGGATACTTGGAGCGCAGATAATCGGCTTTGACGGCGCGGATAAACGGATCGATGTTCTCGCAACGGCTATACGCGCAGGCATGACAGCCGCCGATCTCACCGAGCTTGATCTCGCATACGCTCCTCCATATTCATCAGCAAAAGATCCGGTAAATATGGCGGGATATGTTATAGAGAATATCATCACCGGCAAAGTAAAGCAGGCGCATTGGAAAGACGCGCTTGGAGCGGACGGTGTAATACTCGACACCCGCACCGACTTTGAATATGAGCGCGGACACATAGACGGAGCGATGCATATCCCTCTCGACAGCATACGAGAAAGGATGTCGGAGCTTCCGAAAGACAAGACCATATACGTCCACTGCCAGAGCGGTCTGCGCAGCTATATAGCATGCAGGATACTCTCGCAGAACGGCTATGACTGCCGTAACGTGGCCGGAGGCTACGGATATTACGCCGCGGTCGTAAACGGCGCGGAGCCATCGGAAGACGGAACAGGTCCATGCGGATCAAAGGTGAACTGACAGCTTCCAGCGACGCTTGGATACGGAACATATAAAGGGCTATCGCTTGCAGTGCACTTGCTCAAAGGCGCGGCGGAGCATCGATGTGCAAGTTTCGTTAGCAATATCAATCTATTTTCCAACCTATCCATCTTTAATGCGTATAATATTATGTGTTTAAATCATTATAAAAGGAGCTTTCAAAAGATGCAAACCAATACACAAAAGCCGCGGAAGCCAAAAAATTCCGCGGCAAAAACCACATCGCAGATATTAAAGGATAATATATGCACCCTTTTCAACCTGCTCAACTTTATAATAGCAGTGGCGCTGGCGCTTGTGGGAGCATGGTCAAACCTGCTGTTCTTCCTGATAATCGCGCTCAACACAGTTATAGGCATCATTCAGGAATTCAAGGCGAAACGGCTCATCGAAAAGCTGACACTGCTCTCCACATCGGCGGTAACGATAATCAAAGACGGCAAAGAGACCGAGATCATGCCCGATGACGCCGAGAAGGGCGACATACTGCTCCTGCACAGCGGTGAGGTCATCTGCGCCGACAGCGTTATGCTTGACGGCTATGCGGAAGTCAATGAGGCGATACTCACCGGTGAATCCGAGCCCGTGATCAAAAGACCGGGTGACAAACTTCTCTCCGGAAGCACTGTCATCGCCGGAAAATGCACTGCCGAGATCGTCTGCTCGAACGAGGACAGCTATGCGAATAAGCTTGTTGACGAAGTCAAGAAGGCTAAATCCTCAAAATCAGAGCTTATGCGCTCAATGCGCAAGGTCACTAAGTTCACCGGATTCATAATCATACCGGTCGGAGTGATCATGTTCATACAGGCGCTTCTGATAAGAGACAACATCCTCTACGATTCTGTTGTATCCACCTCGGCAGCGCTGCTTGGAATGCTTCCAAAGGGACTTGTGCTTCTTATAACCATAGGTCTTGCCGCGGGTGTTATAAAGCTTTCGAAGAAAAATATACTCGTGCAGGATCTTTTCTCTCTTGAAAATCTCGCCCACTGCGACATGATATGTCTCGACAAGACGGGAACCATAACCGAGGGAAAGATGACGGTCGAAAAGATCATACCGCTCGACAGCGGTGACACATCGCTCGTGACCAAGCTTATGAGCACATACGTGCGCCACACGACCGACAATAACTCCACCTTCTACGCTTTGAAGGACTATTTTGAAAACGGAGAGACCTTCCCGGTAAGCTCCACTGTACCGTTCTCCTCCGACAGGAAATGGAGCGCTGTCACGCTTTCCGACGGCAGAACGATGGTGATGGGCGCGTATGAAAAGCTCGGCAGGGGCCAGATGCCCAAGCTCCTGCGCAGCGAGGCCGAGAGCGGAAAACGCGTGCTTGTGGTAGGTCTTGCGGAAGAGATCTCACAGAACAGCGTGGATCCTGAAAAAGTAACGCTGCTCGCGGCTGTGATACTCACCGATCCGATACGCAAAAACGCTCAGGAGACGATACAGTATTTCTATGATCAGGGAGTGGCTGTAAAAGTGATCTCCGGTGATGATCCGACGACCGTAGCGGCAGTCGCAAAAAGAGCCGGGATAGCCAATGCTCATATGGCTGTAGACATGACAAAGGTAAGAGACGAGGACATACCCGAGGCGGCATCGAAATATACCGTATTCGGCAGAGTCACACCGAATCAGAAAAAACTGCTCGTCTCGGAGATGCAAAAGGCCGGCCACAACGTCGCAATGACAGGCGACGGAGTCAACGACCTTCTCGCAATGAAACAGGCAAACTGCTCGATAGCAGTCGGACAGGGCAGCGACGCTGCAAGACAGACCGCGCAGCTGGTGCTCCTTGACTCCGATTTCTCTGTCTTGCGAAACGTCATAGCTGAAGGACGAAGAGTTATAAACAATCTCACAAAGTCGGCGGGTGTGTTCTTTATAAAGACGATATACTCTGTGCTTATAAGCATCCTATGTATATTCCTGAACACGGATTTCCCGTTCATACCGCTGCAGATAACGCTTATCGACGCGGTCATAGAGGGATTCCCGGCATTCTTCATGTCATTTGAGCAAAATGACAAACAGGTGCACGGCACATTCCTGAACAACGCCCTGCGGTCCGCTATGCCTAACGCGCTCGCGATACTCGTAGGCTACATCGTTCTGTATGCGCTAAGCTTCCGGATGGGTATATCCGACTCGCAGGTATCGCTCATAATCTACCTTACGGTGGGCGCGGTAAGCCTTTTGGGGGTTGTAAAGGCAAGCCTGCCGTTCAATCTGTTCAGATTCGCGCTTGCGGCGATATCGATCATAGGCTTCACAGCGGCGATACTGCTGTTCGCATCGTTCCTGGAGCTCCCCGCGCCGGAGCCGCAAAATGTGCCGGTAATGGCAGGCATAATAATATTGGGTCTTGTTGTAACACTCATCCTTGATATACCGAGGATGGTAAAGGCGATTAAAAAAAGATAATGATACGAATATAATAACGGCGCGGAAAATTTTCGCGCCGTTATTATATTATTTACAGAATATGTTTACACAGCTCTTGCCTTAGTTTAGGCAAGTCCTCTTTTATCGTATCCCATACAATCTGCATATCCACACCGGAGTAACCATGCACTATCCTGTTTCTCATACCACACAACAATTTCCACGGTATTGTTGATATCTCATCCTTTGCCTCATCTGTAAGCGATGTTTTTGCCAATTCTCCTATTTGCATCAAATTAAATACACACGCCTCTACACGCATCGAGCTATTTTGGAAATCCGCTAAATCGCTGCAGCCTTCACAATAATTAACCACCGCTGTAACATGGCTGTATATTTTCCTCAGAATCCTTAAATCTTTACTATCCATAAATAACCACGCCATTCTCCTTTATTTCATTATCCACTTCAGAATCCTTTAACAGCTGTGATGTGTCTATAAGGTCAACCGGCTTATCAAGCGACACCGCAACATCCTCCAGCAGTCCAAAAAAAGCAAGACCCTTTAATCCGCTGTCCACAAGAATATCAATATCACTGTTTTCACGAGCCTCCCCCTTTGCATACGATCCGAAAAGCACAGCTTTTTTTACATTGTACTCGTCAAATACCGGACTCAATATTGCTCTTATTTGTGATTGAGTATATACTTTTTTCGTCATGACATGACACCTCCATTCGCGCTTCCCGCTGTATCAACCTTTAACTAAGCACACCATAATATAAATATAAAATCAACACCTCACCGCACGCCATTCAGACCGAGCAAATTATTCATCTTATTCGAATGCGCGTGACAGATCGCGAGGGCGAGAGCGTCGGCGGCGTCATCCGGCTTTGGCACGACATTCAGACCCAGAAGCGTTTTTACCATCTGCTGTATCTGCGCTTTCTGCGCTCTGCCGTAGCCTGTAACGCTCTGTTTCACCTGAAGCGGTGTGTATTCATACACCGGCACATCATTGTTCCTGAGCGCGACAAGTATTACTCCTCTCGCCTGCGCCACATTTATAGCCGTTTTCTGATTCGAATTGAAAAACAATTCCTCCACCGCAACAGCGTCCGGTCTGTATTTATCAATATACATAGTCAGCTCATCATATATCTTCTTCAGTCTGTCTACCGTGGGCATGCCCGCCGGTGTGGTTATCGCCCCGTATTCAAGCGTCCTGAACTTATTTCCTATATAATCGACCACGCCGATGCCGACTATCGCATAGCCGGGGTCTATCCCTATGATCCTCAACATTTTCATCCTTCCGACACAAATTCGGACAGTACGGCACTTGACAACTGTCCCCATCCGTGATAATTATATCATAACAGCCTCTCAAAATCAAGAGCGTTGTCACGCCAATGTATAATCATTCATTATTTTGCATAATAATTCACAAATATATACGTATATTTATATAAAATTGACTATTGAATATTCCGAGAAAATATTGTATAATAGGTTTATAAAAAAACAACAGGCAGACACACTGTGCCTATATTTTGAAAGGAATGAATTATTTTGGCTAAGGATAAAGTTGTATTGGCATATTCCGGCGGACTTGATACTTCTATCATAATCCACTGGCTCAAGGAGACATATGACTATGACGTTGTATGCGTATGCGGAGACGTAGGTCAGGGCAAGGAGACAGACGGTCTCGAGGAGAGAGCAAAACGCACAGGCGCACTTAAATGCTATATCGCCGATCTCCGCGATGATTATGTTAAAGATTACATATTCCCGACACTCAAGGCGGGCGCGGTTTATGAGGGCAAATATCTTCTCGGCACATCGCACGCTCGACCGATAATCGCAAAGGCGCTCGTTGACATCGCTCACAAGGAGGGCGCGGTAGCTATCTGCCACGGCGCGACAGGCAAGGGCAACGATCAGGTACGTTTTGAGCTTTCAATAAAGGCTCTCGATCCGTCGCTCAAGATCATCGCTCCGTGGAGAGAGTGGGATATCAAATCACGTGAGGACGCTGTGGATTACGCTGAGAAGAACCATATAGAGTGCCCCGTAACTAAGAAGGATCTCTATTCGCGCGACAGAAACATCTGGCATATCAGCCATGAGGGTATGGATCTTGAAGATCCGTGGAACGAGCCGCAGTATGACTCGCTCCTAAAGCTCGGCGTATCGCCCGAAAAGGCTCCGAACGAAGCCGAATATGTTACGATCGGCTTTGAAGCAGGCGTACCGGTATCGGTAAACGGCGAAAAGATGGATCCGAGACCGCTCGTTGAAAAACTCAATGAGCTCGGCGGCAAGCACGGCGTAGGTATCGCGGACATCGTTGAGGACAGACTTGTAGGAATGAAATCGAGAGGAGTATACGAGACACCTGGCGGCACGATCCTTTACACCGCTATACAGGAGCTCGAATATCTCTGCCTCGACCGTGACACACAGTCGTTCAAACGCCAGAGCGCTATAAAATTTGCCGAGCTCGTTTACGACGGAAAGTGGTTCACACCGCTCCGCG
Source organism: uncultured Clostridia bacterium (assembly GCA_904395315.1). Taxonomy (GTDB): domain Bacteria; phylum Bacillota; class Clostridia; order UBA1381; family UBA1381; genus Ornithomonoglobus. The sequence goes on along the minus strand of CAJFNT010000092.1, from coordinate 206 downwards.
AGTCGATGTCGGCAATGTTTGACGAGATGGAGAAATACGTTACCGGCGAAGTTCGCCTCAAGCTCTATAAGGGCAACTGCACACCGGCAGGCGCTAAGTCACCGTACTCGCTCTACAATGAGGAGATCGCATCCTTCGGCGACAGCCATGAGCTTTACAGCCACAAGGACAGCGCAGGCTTCATAAACCTGTTCGGACTCCCGCTC
>CAJFNT010000091.1 GCA_904395315.1 uncultured Clostridia bacterium | reverse complement strand
TCCGGCGGCTATACCTTGATTCGGATTTACGAGTATTGACGGGAACGCCGCGGGAAGAAGTGTGGGTTCTTTAAGCTCGCCGTCATAGTTATCTACAAATTTTACGGTGTTTTTATTTATATCTCCAAAAAGCTCCGCGCATATAGGCTCAAGTCTTACCTCGGTGTATCGCGGCGCGGCATATGCCATATCGCGAGAATATACTTTTCCGAAGTTACCCTGGGATTCGACAAGCGGATGCAGCAGGGCTTCATTGCCGCGTGTAAGACGGACCATGGTCTCGTATATCGCGGCGTCGCCATGAGGGTTGAGTTTCATCGTTGAACCTACAACATTTGCGGATTTTGTGAATTTTCCGCCAAGCAGCCCCATTTTATACATTGTGTAAAGAAGCTTTCTGTGAGCGGGCTTCAGCCCGTCAATCTCAGGTATCGCACGTGAGATTATAACGCTCATGGCATATGGCATAAAATTTGTTTCAAGCGTTTTTGTTATAGCCTGTTCCTCGACCGGAGCGGGGATGATCTCAGGCTCTGTATTCTTTTTTTTGCGTGCCATTGATATGCTCCTCTCGTATTTATAATGATAATGTTTGGAAATGCTTTATTATGAAAGATCAAGCATTTCCATATACTGCGATCCGTTTTCGGCAATATATTGTTTACGACTCTGCAAATTATCGCCAAGAAGGATATCAAACATCGTTGATGTCCTTTCGGCATTTTCGGGAGTAACGCGTATGAGACGGCGTGTTGCTGGATGCATTGTTGTAAGACTCATCATTTCCGGCTGGTTCTCGCCGAGACCTTTTGAACGTTTTATATCATAATCGTCTTTGTCCTTTGAGAGACCGTCTTTTGTGAGTGCTTCAATGATCTCGTCTTTTTCTCCGTCTGTATAGGCAAAATGCTTTTCACCTTTGCGTCTGCCTTTGGTTATCGTTATCTCGTACAGCGGTGATTCAGCTATATATACTTTTCCGACTTTTATGAGCGTTGGCATCAGTCTGTATATCATTGTGAGCAAAAGAGTCCTAATATGGAATCCGTCGACATCCGCGTCGGTGCAGATTATGACTTTGTCCCAGCGCAGATTTTCAAGGTTAAAGCTGTCAAGATTCTTGTTATGTGTTGATTTTATTTCAACACCGCAGCCGAGTACCTTTATAAGATCTATTATTATATCACTTTTGAATATCTTTGGATAGTCCGCTTTTAAACAGTTTAGTATCTTTCCGCGTATAGGCATTATAGCCTGAAAAGACGCATCTCTGGCAAGCTTGCATGAGCCTAAAGCGGAGTCACCCTCAACGATGTAGACTTCGCGTTTTGTAACATCCTTGCTGCGGCAGTCAACAAATTTATCAACTCTGTTTGTAACATCCATAGATCCTGTAAGCTTTTTCTTTATGTCGATCCTGGCTTTTTCGGCATTTTCGCGGCTTCTCTTGTTAACAAGGACCTGATTTGCTATTTTTTCGGCATCGGCTTTGTTTTCTATGAAATAGACCTCAAGCTGATGGCGAAGGAACTCTGTCATTGCATCCTGGATGAACTTGTTGTTTATCGCTTTTTTTGTCTGGTTTTCATAGCTTGTCTGTGTAGAAAATGAGTTTATAACAAGCGCAAGACAATCGGCAACATCATTGAATGTTATTTTTGATTCATTTTTATTATATTTGCCGTTTTGCTTGAGATATTGGTCTATTGAGTAAACGAACGCATTTTTCACAGCTTTGTCCGGAGAGCCCCCATGCTCGAGAAAGCTTGAGTTGTGATAGTATTCGAGTATGTTGACACGGTTGGAAAAACAGAATGCGATCTGCATCTTCATCTTATAATCGTCTTTATCCTCACGGTCACGGCCTTCACGCTCGCATTCCCATGTTTCAACGGTAGTAAGGGCATCATCGCCGACTGCTTCAGTGAGATAGTCTACTATACCGTTTTCATAATAATATTCGGACTTTTCAATGCCGTTCGGAGTTTCATTGTAAAAAACAAATTTAAGCCCGGCGTTTACCATTGCTTGTTTATTAAGTATATCTTTATAAAATTCTACCGGTATATTTATATCCGTAAATACTTCGGTGTCAGGTCTCCATTTTTGCACGGTCCCTGTTTTTGCGATACGCACGCTCTCTTTTTTCAGACCGCCTATGTTTTTTCCTTTTTCGAAATGAAGAGTATATTTGGTTTTGTCGCGTATGACCTCGACATCCATATACTCTGAAGAGTACTGTGTCGCGCATGCGCCAAGTCCGTTCAAACCGAGGCTGTATTCATACATACCGCCTTTGTTGTTGTTATATTTTCCGCCGGCATAGAGTTCGCAGTAGACAAGTTCCCAATTGAAACATTTTTCTGACTCGTTATAATCGAGAGGTATACCGCGTCCGTGGTCGCGAACCTCTATAGAGTTGTCTGCAAAGCGTGTGACTTCTATTAGATCACCGTAGCCTTCACGCGCCTCATCTATTGAATTTGAAAGGATCTCAAAAAATGAATGCTCGCATCCTTCAAGACCGTCCGAGCCGAAGATCACGGCTGGGCGCTTTCTGACTCGTTCTTCACCTTTAAGTTTAGTTATCGAATCGTTGCTGTATTCGTCCTTTTTTGGCATTTATCTCTACCTTTCCGATAAATTTTTCATGCTTAACGGTATTATCCGCAATATGCGAACCATACCGAGTGGTATGTATTCTTGCCGTATATGCACGTTGTTATGCCGATATGTGGCATACGTGCTACTACAGTATTTTATACCATATTTTTTGATTTGTCAAATAAATTTTTGTTCACGGGGAAAACGGCGGCACAAAAACAGCGTTTTTGTGCAAATTTCTAATTTATTGAGCTGTAAACTATATAGATGTCTGCAATTTGAGAAATTTAGAAAATAGCTCTTGTTTTATCGAATGAAATATGCTATAATATATTTGATATGCGCTATAGCAAAAGCATGATATAATGGCGCTTCTTCAATAATATAGATATAATTATGATTTTTGTTTGAGGGATAAAATGAACAGTGCATATGTTTATTTGCAGCTGTACAGAATGTTTGACAGCAACACGCCTATACCGGCTGACTGCGGCAAATTGTGCAGTGCTGCATGCTGCAGCGGAGATGATGCGGGAATGTTTCTTTTTCCGGGTGAAATAGAGGTATATAAACTTTTGCGTCCGGAGGGATTTAGGATAGAGCTTTCGGATCTTGAGTATAAAGATGGCTCGGAAACTCGTAAAACACCTATTCTTTTTTGCGAAGGGAAATGTGACAGATATGTAAGACCGCTTGCGTGCAGGATATTTCCTTTGACTCCGGTGCTTGATGACGACGGACGGATCAGCATAATAGTTGATCCAAGGGCAAAGCGTGTCTGTCCGCTTGCGAAGACGATGTATATTGATGAATTTGACAGCGGCTTTGTAAGGGCGGTAAGGCGGTCATTTTTGCTTTTATCGAAGAACAGGCATGTCAGAGCGTTTTTGGATGAGTATACGAGGTATATAAACGAATTTAACAGGTTTTTTAGATAAAGTTTTTTGTCAAGAAGATATGAAAGGAAGGTCAGTCGATGGGATTCTTGAGAAAAAGAAAGAACAGCGATAGGGAAGATCCTATAAATAGGATAGACGGCGAAGATCTTGATGCAGCTGAGGAATTATCTGAAACAGACGCTGAGGATGCGATCGATGAAGAGGATGACTTTTCTCCTGTAAAACATGAAAAGAAAGCGGAAAGAGATGAGTTCCGCGCTGCGGCGGACGAACATGCTGCGGCAGCGGCTGAGAATCTTGCAAAAGAGACTATGGGCGAAGATCAGCTGTACTCTGAGGAAGATCCTGAGCCGGAGCGTGATATCGAAGCGAGTGAAGGACCCATAGAAGAGGACGAAGAGGATGATTTTTCAGCTTCTGATGAAGAAAATGATGAATCCATGCAGAATGGGAATGGAGATTCAGCTCCTCCTTTGCCAAAGGTAAAGAAACATAGATTTAAAAAGTTTGCCGAGACAAATAAAAAAGTGTTCAAAGGTGTAGGCATTGGTATCGGAATACTTGCAGGAATATGTCTGTGTGTGTATATATACGGATGCGCGACGGTTCCGCAGGATACGATATTGAGAAATGTTTATATCGAAGACAATGATGTCAGCGGACTTACGCGTGATGAGGCGATCGCCAAGCTTCAGTCGGCATCGCTTTTGGATGATGCTAAGATAACATTGCGCTGCAAATCGCAGACGTTTGAGATAAAAGGAGCGGATATAGGTATTGCGGCAAAACTTGAGGATACTGTAGACAAGGCGATGCGTTACGGTAAAACGGGAAATATATTTGTGGACGGTTTTGCCAATACCTTGCAGCTTTTCTCAAAACGTGAGATAGTACCGAATGCGGATGTTAATGAGGAAGTGCTTCGTCAGAAACTTACTGAGTTCGGAAGACAGGTATATGGAGAGCGGGTAGAGCATTCGCTTGAATTCGGTGACGGGGTCGTTATAGCCACACCGGGTAAAACAGGATTTGATACGAATACGGATACCGCGTATGAAGAAGTAAAAGAAGCATTGAACAACGAGCAGTTTACGGACATAGACGTTACGCTTAATGAGGGACCTCCGGAGCCGCTGACGGTGGACAGAGTTGATGGATTTACATATTGCGATCCTGTAGATGCTTATTATGATGTGCAGGGAAATGATGTAATGGTCATAAAGGAAGTACCGGGACGTTATATAAATCGTGATGAAGTTGCTCAGCTTGTAACACAGGTATATGAGGGCGGACCAAAGGTCAATATACCTTATTATGTATCTAATGCTGCAGTCACCGCAGATCAGCTTCAGGCAAAATTATTTAATGCGACGATCGCGTCATATTCGACGAGTTACGGCTCATCTAACTCAAACCGACGCGCAAATATTGCTCAGGCTGCAAGCAAGATAAACGGAAAGGTACTTGCTCCGGGAGAGGTGTTCTCATTTAATGATACAGTTGGTCCGAGGACTGTTGCAAACGGATTCTATACTGCCAAAGAATATGTAAACGGAGAGACTGTGGACGGAATAGGCGGTGGAACTTGTCAGGTAAGCTCGACGCTCTATAATGCGGTATTGTATTCGGATCTGGCGATCGTATCGAGGACAAATCATATGTTCCCGGTAGGCTACTGCCCGAATGGTCAGGATGCCACTGTGGCTGATTCCGGAGTGGACTTTAAGTTTATGAACAGTATGGATTATCCTATAAAGATATCGGCAGTTACGAGTGGTGCCACAATAACTGTTAGTATTATAGGCACTCAGCGTGACGATCCGAGAACGGTAAAGATACAGAACACGTCAACTGCGGTGGGCGCAGACACATCGGTCCATTCGGTGCGGTATGTTTATAATTCCGCGGGAGAACTTATAAGGACTGATGATCTTGGAAACAGCTATTATCTCAGTCACTGATGTGGATTTGTTAATTTAAGCTAAATCGCAGGAGAATTTACCGTGAATTTATGCAAGTTAGCTATTGCAATCTTTTAGAAAATGTGATATTATATATTACAATAAGTGCAGCAAGGGCGCTGTGCACCGGCGGAGGATATCTCCGCTTTAGGTGTGCGGCGTCTATTTTTTTATACTGTAAGACAGCGGTGGCAACCGCCGGGGAAGGAATGTTTTTATGTTTGATGAAAAACTTACAGCTCATCTTGCCGAGCTTTCAAAGCTGGAATTTACAGACGAAGAGCTCGCGGATATGACAAAAGATATGACTGATATAATCGGATTGATGGATAAGGTTTGCGGGTTTAATGACGGCGTAAATCCGTATACACTTGATCCGGTAGATTACGCTGATCTGCGTTCGGATGAGCATGCCGATTCTTATCCGAGCAATGAGATACTTGAGAATGCAAAGAATATCAAAAACGATAGCTTTGTTGTTCCTAAGGTAGTATAAATAATGGTGGAGGTCAGGTTCTTATGAAATTAACAGAGATGAGAAAAAAGCTTGACAGTGGAGAGATCGGCGCAGTCGAGCTCACAAAGGAATATATGAAAAGGATAGATCAGTTTGACGGTACTATCAAAAGCTATATAACTGTATGTGAAGAAGAGGCGATCCGTAATGCTGAATCGGCTCAGAAGCTCATTGATGATAGCAATGCGAAAGCTATGACCGGTATACCGATATCGGTCAAAGATAACATATGTACAAAAGGCATAAAAACAACGTGCGCGTCCAAAATGCTTGAAGATTTTGTGCCTGTTTATGATGCATACGCAGTGGAAAAACTTAAGAATGAGGGCTTTGTAATGCTAGGGAAAACCAATATGGATGAGTTTGCTATGGGCGGTTCTTCGCAAACTTCATATTTTGGCGGACCGAAGAATCCGTACAATCCCGAGTATGTTACAGGTGGTTCATCGGGAGGTGCGGCGGCGTCTGTGGCGGCAGGGCTTTGCGCTGCGGCTCTCGGCTCGGATACGGGCGGTTCGGTGCGTCAGCCCAGCGCATTCTGCGGTGTTACGGGGCTTAAGCCGACATATGGTACCGTTTCGAGATGGGGGCTTATAGCGTTTGCATCGTCGCTCGATCAGATAGGAGTTATAGGCGCATCGGCGGAGGATACGGGATATGTTCTGGATTCGATATATGGAAAAGACGCGAACGACGCTACGAGCTCGGCTCTTTCGAAGGGCGGTTATACATCGCTTATCGGTAAGGATATATCGAGGATCAAGATAGGAGTTCCAAAGGAATTTTTTAACGGCTGTTCTGATGAAGTGAAAGAGGCGGTCATGAAGGCGGCGGATTATTACAGATTGATAGGCTGCGAGGTGAAGGAGTGCTCGCTCCCATCGCTTGAATATGCTGTTTCAGCGTATTATCTCATCTCATCTGCGGAGGCGGCGTCTAATCTTTCGAGGTTTGACGGTATAAAGTATGGATACCGTTCTGGTCTCGGCGAGGATTATAACGCGCTTATAAAGAACTCGCGCCGAGAGGGCTTCGGCCGAGAGGTAAAGCGCAGGATAATGCTCGGAAACTATGCGCTCTGCTCGGGTTATTACGATGCTTATTACAACAATGCGCGCCGTATACGCACAAAGATAAGACAGGAATATTCGGATATATTCAATGAATGTGATGTGATACTTACACCTACTGCGCCTACAGCGGCATACAAAATAGGTGAGCAGGAGAATGATCCTGTGAAAATGTATATCGCGGATATATGCACGGTAACGGTAAATATAGCCGGTCTGCCTGCTATTTCTACGCCTTGCGGATATACTTCGGATGGCATGCCCATAGGCATGAGCCTTACCGGCAGTGCGTTTGACGAAAAGACCATAATAGCGGTATGTGACAGATATGAAAGAGACCACGAGAGGAGGGAGTGTGTACTATGAGATATCAGCCTGTGATCGGACTTGAGATACATTGCGAGCTGCTGACGGATTCAAAGGTGTTCTGCACCTGCGCGAATGAGTTCGGAGGCGGAGAGAATACGCGTGTCTGCCCGAGGTGCTCGGGCATGCCGGGAACGCTTCCGCTTCTCAATCAAGGCGCGGTGAGGCTTGCGGCAAAGGCAGGGTTTGCAACGAATTGCACTGTAAATAACTACAGCGCATTTGACAGAAAGAATTACTTTTATCCCGATCTGCCCAAAGCGTATCAGATCACGCAGTTCGAGCATCCGATCTGTACCGATGGATATATAGACGTTGTGGGAGGCAAGCGGATAAGGATAAATAGGATACACATCGAGGAGGACGCGGGAAAGCTCGTACATGACGATTACGAGGGTGTTTCGCTGGCGGACTACAACCGCTGCGGAGTACCGCTCATAGAGATCGTTACGGAGCCGGATTTCCGTTCCGTGGAAGAAGTGCAGGATTTCGTAACGCAGATAGCGCAGCGGTTGAGATATGCGGACGTCTGCGATGCAAGGATGGAGCAGGGCTCGCTGAGAGTTGACGTAAATATCTCTATAATGCCTTACGGTTCCGATGAGTTCGGAACAAGGGCGGAGATAAAGAATCTGAACTCGGTAAAATCCATAGGCAGGGCGATAGAGTACGAGATACAGCGCCAGTCTGAGATACTTGACGCAGGCGGCAAGGTGGTACAAGAGACACGCCGATATAACGAGAACCATGACGACACAAAGGCGCTCCGTTCAAAGGAGGAAGCGCACGATTATCGGTATTTCCCGGAACCGGATATACCGCCGGTGCTCTTTACCGATGAGGAGATCGAGGCGATACGCGCCGAGATGCCGGAGTTGCCGCATGAGAGATTTAGACGTTACACAGAGGAGTATGGGCTTCCGGCTGATGATGCTAAGCTCATAACAGCGCAGAAGGAGTTTTCGGATTTTTATGACGCTGCAGTGGCATCAACGAAAGAATACCGCGGAGTGTCAAACCTCATGCTCGGCGAGATGAGCCATCTCCTGAATGAGACTGGCGCGGACATAACTGAGGTGCGGTTCAGCCCGGCGGATGTGGCAAAAACGGCAGATCTTGCGGCTGCTGGGACCGTTTCGAAAGGCTCGGCCAAGGAGATAATAACGATACTCTTTGAAAATGGCGGAGATCCGGAGAAGATCGCCGAGGAGCATGGGTTTATAATGAGCAATGACGCATCGGAGACGGATGCGGTCATAGACGAAGTACTGAAGGCGAATGCCGACGTGGTGGAGAAGTATAAGAACGGTAATGCAAAGTTGTTCGGCTTTATCATGGGGCAGGCGATAAAGGCATGCGGCAAGGGTGCTAACCCGGCTATGATAAAGGAGATACTCAGTAAAAAGCTTCAATAATAAATAAACGGCGCAACGCGCCTGAAAGGATAGATGGATATGCAGCAGATAGACGGACAGTCGCTCGTGAGGGAAGTGACGGTGAGCGACCTGGCGGAAGCCGT
>CAJFNT010000090.1 GCA_904395315.1 uncultured Clostridia bacterium | reverse complement strand
TCAGTGAGTTGTTTTATAAACGAGTCAAGAGAAACTTTGCCTTCACATACGTCAATTAGCATCGCCGGGCTATTCGGCACTTCGGCTGCCAATGGTTCCGGCTCTGACCGTTTAGTGTTGTTTTTATATGACGGCATATTTTCGAAGCTGCCATCGGAAAGCATTCGTTTTTCAAGGTTGCACGGGGCTGCCTGCTGTGTAAGCTGTTCGGTTACAATATCATTGTCAATAATATATTCAAAATCAGCCTTTATAGTATTGCGAACGGAGTTCCCGACATAAAAGCTATAGCTGCCTTTTTCAAGTATATAAGATGACATTTTTATCTTGCCGGTGTCGTCATAGCTTGCCATGTCGGAGACAGGGAATGACATATATAACTTTCGCATTTCGCCAGGGGCTAAAAGATCGGTCTTTTTGAAAGCCGCAAGTCCTCGTGACGGTTTGCCAAGCTTGCCCTGCGGCGCGCTGTAATAGACTTGAACGACTTCTTTACCGTATGCTTTTCCGATGTTTGTTACCGAAGCGCTTACACTGATCGTATTTTTATTGCTGCGTACATCTATATCGGATATCTCAAAATTAGTGTATGAAAGTCCGAATCCGAACGGATAATTTACTTTTTTATCAGCTCCCGGAATAGTTTCAAAATATCTGTAGCCAACATAAATATCTTCGTAATATTTAACATAGTCCTCTGATTCCTCAAAGCTGTCCGATGAAGGATAATCGGAGAAACGTTTTGCGAATGTATCCGCGAGCTTGCCTGAAGGCGTGACATCACCGCAGATGATGTCCGCGATCGCGAGACCTCCTTCCATTCCGCCTTGCCATGAGTACAGAACGGATGATATCTTATCATTTGAATGATACCATTCACTGTCTGTTTGAGCGCCTGCGTTTATAACAACGATGATATTTTTGAATCTTTCGAGTACCGAGTCTATCATTTTTTCTTCTTGAGCGCTTAGGTAAAAATCTCCGTCTTGCGGTTTGCCTTTGCGGTCCCAGCCTTCACCGGAAAAACGACATATAGTGATCAGCGCGGTATCTGTATAAGCTGCCGCTTTGTCTAATAGATCCTGAGGGAGTTCAGGTTCCGAGGTCATTCCATTGTGTGTACCGCAGGAATACTGCTTTTCACATTCGTTTTTATAAAAACCGATCAGACCGTCATATACACTGATCTTACCTTCGGATTCTTTTATTTTAAGACCTTCATATATATTTGTTACATGATCTGCTGTAACATAACCGCTTCCGCCGCCGCCTTTTACATAATCGTACTGTGCCTTGCCGAAAACTGCGATGCGTTTGCCGTCTCTGAGAGGCAAAAGATCATTCTCATTTTTCAAAAGAACCATGCCTTCTGCCGCGGCCTCTCTGGAAAGACGTATATGTTCGTCCGAGCCTGTTATCCGTCTTCCGTCTTCGCCCATTGGCAGACAAGGGGAATATCGTAGTCTTGACCATTTGTTCATGTTTTTATTGCTCCTTTGCATATAATTTATATTATAAAATAATATTGGTTGCTGTGAATGTTGTTAAGCATATTTTTTATTAAAATTTATACTTGTATTTTATACTATTTTGTGCTATAATTCAAGACAAGATGATATAAAAATAAGACAATTTGTGTGCTTTATTTTTGAGGTGGATTTAATGGAATTTTTTTTTGAAGATAAAAATGATCTATTTGAAGTATACAGAAGCAGAAATTTGGATTTTGAACCCCATTTGCACGATCATGTTGAGCTTGGATTTGTATTTTCTGGATCGGCACTGCTAAAAACGGAAAATAGAGATTTCGAACTGAAGCAAAATGATTTGTTTTGCGTGTTCCCTAATATTATACATAGCTATGAGAACTCTGAGGAAGTAGATGCAGAGATGGTAATATTTTCAGCTGAACTCTTTAATGAATATGAAAAAATATTTCGAGATTTTGTTCCGGAGGTCCCGGTGATAAACAAGTATATGGATTATGCAAGAGATTTGTTTTCTATGTTGGGCAACAAAGCTTTTAGACTTCCCCATGATGCGCAAAAAGGGATTATTATGGCGATCATGGGGATCATGATAGAAAGTCTGGAACTAAAAAAACAAGATTGTTGTCTAATGAGTACCATAAAATCAATATTGATCTTTTGTGATTGTCATTATGATGAGCCTATTACAATATCAGATGTTGCCGAAAAATTAAATTTGAGCAGATCTCATATAGCTCACACTATGCGAAACAAGTTAGGGGTATCTTTTAGTCAATATTTAAACAAAAAAAGGCTCAAAAAGGCTTGCCTATTGCTTGAAAATACTGATAGATCGATAACTGATATTGCTTTTGCTACCGGGTTTAATTCTGTACGCACATTTAATAGGATCTTTGTTAACGAAATGAATTGCAGTCCCAGGGTTTACAGAAATCAGCACTGTAAGGCAACATTAGTTATAGGTTAGTATCTTGTTTAAATTTTTGTATGCGGAATCATAATCTTTAAATCGTACTGTTTTCATACCGAATTCGGATGCTGCGGAAATATTTGCCGCATTGTCATCGATAAATACACATTCTTTGGGGTCGAGACTGTATTTATCACAGATAACTTTGAATATTTCGGGATCAGGCTTTATGAGCTTTACATCGCACGAGAACACTCCACCGTCCATATCTTTGATAAAGCTGAGAATATCCGGATTCGCATTCATGACGTGTCGGGAATAGTTTGAAAGATAGAGGACGCAGTATCCGCGTTCTTTTAGCTCTTGTATGAGGGGGATAGTATATTCACGGCTCGAGAGCGCTGCGCCCACAGAATCAAATGCTATTTGTATCTCGTTTTCATATCCGGGAGCACGTTTACAGAAGCCGTTCAGCATTTCTTCACGGCTTAGCACTCCGCGGTCGAGCTCATTCCAGAAATCACTTCCGAAAAGAGCGTCCCTTACTTTGGCGCAGGTATCTTTATCGTCAAAAAGATCATATATATATTCCCCCCAATCAAAACCTATAAGCACATTTCCTATATCAAATATTATGGTGTGTATCATATGTATTCCTCCATTGAAATCCGGGTTTACGGTATAACATGACCGTTATGTCAATTATAACACATGGATCTAAGTTAATCAAGAATTTTATATGCAGCACAATTAATATGTATCGAATGCTAATGCTTATTAAGCATTATTAAAGATACGGTATAAGTATTAGACATTATTATTTAACTGTGATATAATATTAATATAAATAGTATTGTAAGATGCCTTAAGCGCAGGGCCGACGTAAATATTGCATGTAATAAATAATAGTGATATTAAATTTATGAATCAGGAGGAAACGATCATGGGAAACAAGGTTAAACAAACAGCTGGAAGAGATTCGCTCGGTGAGTTCGCTCCTAAGTTTGCAGAGCTGAACGACGATGTGCTTTTCGGAGAGGTATGGTCAAGAGATGATAAGCTCTCACTTAAAATGAGATCGATACTTACGGTCAGTGCATTGGTATGCAAGGGACTTATAGACAGCTCTTTCCAGTATCATGCGCAGACCGCTAAAAAGAACGGTGTAACAAAGACTGAGATGGCAGAGATATTGACGCATCTGGCATTTTATGCAGGTTGGCCGAATGCTTGGGCTGCATTCAGAGTTGTAAAAGATGTGTATGCTGATGGTGAAAATGAAGAAATTGAGCACGGCGGTATGTTCGGGCTTGGGCAACCGAATGACGCGTTCGCACAGTATTTTATAGGGAACAGTTATTTGAAGCCATTGACAGACCCGAAGGAGACTGTGTTTATCGCAAATGTCACGTTTGAACCGGGCTGCAGGAACAATTGGCATATACATCATGCAGATAAGGGCGGCGGACAGCTTCTGCTATGTGTTGATGGTGAAGGATGGTATCAGGAAGAAGGCAAAGAGCCTCAGAGCTTGAAAGCCGGAGATGTTGTCATGATACCTGCCGGAGTAAAGCACTGGCATGGAGCAAAGGCTGACAGTTGGTTCAGCCATCTTGCGGTAGAGTGCCCCGGAGAGAATACTTCAAACGAGTGGCTTGAGCCGGTAAGTGACGATCAGTATCCTGCGGGTGAATGATCTTCGAAAACCGTAACAGGAGTTTATATTGATATGATACATTATTGTTTAAAATAATGAGTATATCGGAAAAATGGCTGTTGTAAAATGATATAGGTCTATCCCCATATTGCCTTTCGGTGGTTTTTATCAGCTGAAAGCGGTGATCACTCCATTGGCTGAATGGGATTGGATGCTTATTTGTTTTGCGGCAGCTTTTTTTCTGTAAAAATCATCGTGAATGATATAGTGTTTTTCTTGACGGATAGATATATCAATGATATAATCTAATATAAAGAAAGTAGATTATTATCCCGTTAGTAAAGGAAGCGAAATTATGAGGATACTTATGATAGAAGATGATCCGAGTCTTACAAAGGGCCTGTCATTCGCAATGAAAAAACAAGGCTATGAGCTTGATGTGGCGCGATCAAAAACTGAGGCTCATGACATGTGGCATGACGGAAAATACGGGCTTGTAATAATTGATGTTGAGCTCCCGGATGGCTCCGGATTTGATATATGTGAAAATATACGTTGTGTTTCAAAGATCCCGATAATTTTTCTGACTGCCGCGGATGAGGAAACAGATATAATAATGGGGCTTGATATGGGCGGTGATGATTATATAACGAAGCCGTTCAAACTGGCGGTCCTGATGTCAAGGATAAATGCTCTTTTAAGGAGAAGCGGAAATTTTGGCGGAGAGGCGACACAGATCGATTCAAATGGGATAAGCGTCAATAAGCTGCAGGGGCGGGTGTATAAAAACGATGAGCCTGTAAGCCTCACAGCGAGTGAATATAAACTTTTGTGCATGTTTATGGAGAATCCGGATATAATTCTTTCATCTGAGCAGTTATTGGGACGCCTTTGGGACTGCAATGAGAATTATGTCGACAATAACACGCTCACGGTATATATACGAAGGCTCCGCTCAAAGATCGAGGATGATCCGGGCAGCCCGAAAAGGATAGTTACAGTTCGGAGGATGGGATATAAATGGAACACAGAACAGCTGTGATTTTCACAGATAAAAATATCAGAAGGCTTTTTTGCGTGAACATGTTAATTATTGCGGTCTTTATGATCGTGTCGCTGCTTTTTCTGGGATCTGTACCGGAGAAAGCGGCGATTTTGATTTTTATATCTGCGCTTGTGTTTGCAGCGGCAGAGGTCGTAAGTCTTATATTGTTCTTTAAGGCTCAGAATGATGTTATTGAAAATGCAGACAATAAGATCTCTGAATATATTTCGGGGAATAAAGACGCACGTATAGAATGTGAGCTTGACGGAGCACTGTATAAGCTATTTCATAAAGTGAACTCGCTTGCCTCTATATTAAATGCGCATGCGGAAAATGAGCTTAAGGCAAAGCTGTTTTTAAAGGATGCGATCTCCGATATATCGCATCAGCTCAAAACTCCGCTGACGGCGCTCAATATCTATAACGGCTTGATAACCGATGCGGAGGATATCGGGGAAGTACGGGAATATGCCGAGCTTTCGGAAAGTGAGCTTGACAGAACAGAGAATTTGGTGCGTGATCTTTTGGAGCTCGCAAAATTTGATGCGGGAACAGTTGTATTGAAAAAGAGAGCGGAAAATATAGCGGAGATGATGGAGAGTGTAAAAAAACGTTTTTTGTTTCGCGCAGAGCAAGAGGGAAAGGAAATACGTTTGAAAGGAAACGATATGGAACTTATTTGCGACCGATGGCGTATGCAGGATGCGATAGGAAACATAGTAAAGAATGCCATTGATCATACCGGCAAGGGCGGTATCATCGAGATAGAATGGATAAAAATAGCATCATCGATCAGGATATATATACGTGATAATGGCCGAGGCATAGTGTCGGAGGATCTGTATCATATTTTTGAAAGGTTTTACCGGAGCAGAAATTCAAGTGACACACAGGGCGCCGGACTCGGTCTGCCGATAGCAAAATCCATCATTGAGGCGCATGGGGGAACGATCGAAGTATCAAGCGAGGTTGCAAGAGGCACAGTATTTACATTGAATTTTCTTATTACTACAAATTTGTAGGATTAAATTCATGTTGCAGTAAGGACCGTGTGATATTCTTTAGTCACGGACGGAAAAAGAATAGTCCGATTATCTATTGAAGGGAGATGTTTATATTATGGATCTGCTGGAGGTAAGATCGATAAATAAAACATACGGTTCCGGAAACACTTCGGTCAAAGCGCTTAGAGATGTGAGTTTTTCGGTGCCAAAGGGAGAGTTTGTTGCAGTAGTAGGAGAATCCGGTTCGGGAAAGAGCACGCTTTTAAACATTATAGGCGGGCTTGATACACCAGACAGCGGAAAGGTAATTATAGATGGTAAAGATATTCTTTCTATGAAGGAAAGCAAGCTTACTATATTCCGCAGGAGAAATATAGGATTTGTTTTTCAGGCGTTCAACTTGATCCCGGAACTCAATGTTGAGCAGAATATAATATTCCCTCTGCTTCTTGATTATAGGAAGCCTGATAATGGATATTTGGAGGAATTGCTTTCGGTGCTTGACTTAAGTGACAGACGCGCGCATTTGCCGGGACAGTTATCGGGAGGTCAGCAGCAAAGAGCGGCTATAGGACGAGCGCTGATAACGCGTCCGTCTTTGATACTTGCTGATGAGCCGACTGGAAATCTTGATTCGAAGAACAGCGGGGAGGTAATAGCACTCTTAAAGGAAGCTTCGAAAAAATATGAGCAAACGATAATAATGATCACACATAACAGCGGTATTGCGGGAGCTGCAGACAGGGTCCTTCGTGTTTCGGACGGTGTGTTGACCGATTTTGGGAGGTGCCGTGGATGAAAAGTTATCTGAGTCTCATACCTATTTCTGCCCGCATCCGTAAAAAACATAACAGAATGACACTTTTTTGCATTATTATAGCTGTGCTACTTGTCACGGCAGTATTTTCATTGGCAGATATGGGAGTTAGAATGGAAACAATGCATTCTATGGAGAGCCATGGGAATTGGCATATACGGATCATGAATATACCGGAGGATACCGCAAAAAAGATAGGTTCCCGTAAGGATATAGACGCTATTTCCGAATATGCTGTGACGAATCTTGATATGACAAAAGATTATAGCATTAATGGTATAAAAACAGCATTATGTGGGGTAGATGAACCGTTCATCTCTGATATTATGAATTATTTTATGAAAGATTCACAGCTGAAAAGTAATGACGAAATAATACTTACGGAAAATGCGAAAATGCTTTTGGACGTGAGCTCGGGAGACCATGTTGTTTTGGAAACGCCGTCCGGAAGACGGGACTTCACGGTCACCGGATTCAGGAGCGACGACGACAGATATGTGAACAGCAACGGGGGTGAAACAAGCGCGCTGCTTGTTGGAGAGAATGAGCTTGGGGCGTTTATGACTACAGAAACGTTCCGTGAGATCTGCAGAGACAATGACGAAGCTGCAGAGACGGTTTATTATGTAAGATTTGATGGAGGATCCGGATCAGTAAAAAGAGCAATATCTGATATCAAGGAGGAATACGGACTGCCTGATGAAAATATAGAATTCAATACGATCGTTATGGCGTCCATGGGACTCAGTGATAATGCGTATATCAATGGATTTTATATTGCAGCGGCAGTGTTGTTCGTGCTGATACTTATGGCGGGTGTGTTCATGATATCCGGAAGTATGAACAGTAATATAGCGGAGAGAACAGAATTTTTCGGCATGCTTAGATGTATCGGAGCCGGGAAACGGCAGATAATCAATTTTGTAAGACTTGAGGCTTTGAACTGGTGCAAGACGGCTGTGCCTATCGGGGTAGGTTCCGGGATCATTATTTCGTGGGGACTGTGTGCTGTGCTTCGGTATGTGGTAGGAGGAGAGTTTTCCGATATGCCGGTATTCGGGATAAGTGCAGTAGGAATGATCTGCGGAGTTTTAGTCGGGATACTTACAGTGCTGTTTGCCGCTCATGCTCCGGCTAAACGGGCGTCAAAGGTACCGCCTATTACTGCGGCATCAGGGAATACGGTGAACAACGATAATGTGCGGCGTGCTGTAAATAATCGTTTTTTCAAGATTGAAACAGCGCTTGGAATACGTCATGCTGTATCGGCAAAAAAGAATCTGGCGCTCATGACAAGCTCCTTTGCTTTAAGTATTATTTTGTTTTTATGTTTTTCGGTACTCGTAGAGCTTGTCGGCTGTCTCATACCTCAGAGTTCGGCAGCGCCTGATCTGGAGATATCTACTGCAGACACGTCAAACACAATAGACTGTGATTTTCGGAAGGATATTGAAGCAATGCATGGTGTCAGTCATGTGCTGAGCAGAGGCACAGTGCTGGATGTTCCGGCGGATATCGAAAATAATGCAGAGCAGGATACGGTCAATATCATATCGTACGATGGATATCAATTGACTTTGCTTGAAAAAGATGACGCGCTGAGGCGCGGAAGTGATATAGAAAAATTGTATGGTGGCGGCGGTTATGTGCTTACGATATACGATGAAAAAAATCCGCTCAATATAGGAGACAGGATAACGGTAAACGGCACAGAGCTTGAGATCGCCGGGATGTTAAAGAGCAGTCCGTTCAGCAATGACGGGACCACAGGCGGTGAGATAGATCTGATATGCTCCGAGGATATCTTCGCGGATATTACAGGAGAATCCGGCAGCGCGATACTTGATATCCAGCTTTCACCGGATGCAACAGATGAGGATGTCAGCGCGATACGTGAACTGACATACGGTAAGTTTGAATTTAGGGACAGGCGAAGCGAGGCAGACAAAAGCATGTATTGGGCGTTCAGGCTTTTTGTATACGGATTCTTAGCGGTGATAGCGTTGATAAGCGCTTTCAATATCATAAACAGCATATCCATGAGTGTTTCCGCGCGGATCAAGCAATACGGAGCAATGCGTGCAGTGGGTATGGATTTGCGTCAGACAACGCGTATGATCGCTGCTGAAACGGCAGTATATGCTGTATCGGGGTTCGCTGTCGGATGCGCGTTGGGACTACCTTTAAGCAGATTCCTATACGGATATCTCATAACGTCTCACTTTGGATATTATACTTGGGAAATACCGTTTGTCTTGATCGCAGTGATATTGATGTTCGTTTTTGCTGCTTCGGCTGCTGCAGTGTACTTTCCGGCAAAGCGGATCAAGAATATGGCAGTAACGGATAATATAAACGAACTGTAAAAATATATAGGAAAATTACAGAACTGAATATTCTATATGTTCAAACAGCTGTGTTGGCGGGATATTTATTTCGCCAACACAGTTTTTTTATATAAATACAATGAGTGTAGTTCAATGGTGTTGTATAAGATTTATATATGTTGCATAAAAGAACAATTAAATATTAGCGAAAATATATGCTTGTTTGTGAAGTGGATGTGTGTTATAATTATATAGATATGTATGCGCCGGTGTTATAATTTGCCGGTACGGGTCGAATAGTGTCGGTAATATGGAGGTTCCCGCATTCGCAGCAGTTTTGTGATTTTGTAAATGCGGCGCTCTATCACATTAAGACTGTAAGCATATGATAAAATAAAATTCGGGAGAAGGTATAAAGATGCCGGAGGTAAAAAGCAATACCAAGATCGATGACAATATACTTGTGCAGCTTATACGATATGTGTTTGTCGGGGCTGCGGCGTTTGTGGCGGATGCAGGGGCTCTTTGGCTGGTGAGCGATCTGCTGCATATACATTACCTGATAGCGGCGGCTGTGGCGTTTATTTTTGGATTGTTTGTAAACTATGTTTTATCCAAGCTGTTTGTATTCAAACAACAGAAGGAGAGCAAGGTCAAAGAATTCATAGCATATGGAATAATAGGTGTCATAGGTTTGGGGCTTACAGAAGTTTTGATGTTTTTGTTCACCGAAGCTGCCGGGATACATTATATGTTGTCGAAAGTGATAAGCGCTGTTATAGTTCTTATGTGGAATTTTGCGGCGCGTAAGTTTATTTTGTATAGGAGGTAAATAGGATGAAGGTCGTTATAATCGGCGCGGGACCGGCGGGGATAACCGCCGCGTATGAGCTTGTAAAAAAGCACAGCGGATACGATGTGACTGTTCTTGAAGAGACGGATCGCATAGGAGGTATATCTCAG
Organism: uncultured Clostridia bacterium; assembly: GCA_904395315.1. GTDB lineage: Bacteria > Bacillota > Clostridia > UBA1381 > UBA1381 > Ornithomonoglobus. The sequence goes on along the minus strand of CAJFNT010000090.1, from coordinate 33,680 downwards.
ACCGTTGAGTATGATGGGAATCGTATGGACATAGGCGGTCACCGTTTCTTTTCAAAAAGCAAGCGTGTTACAGACTGGTGGTATGAAATATTGGCACCGCAGGGCGCTCCATCCGTGGATGACAAGCTGCTCGGACGCGAAAAGGAATATACGGCAGGCGGCGCTGATCCTGAGACAAGCGATAGGGTCATGCTGAAGCGGCACAGGGTGTCACGAATATATTATAATAACAAATTCTTTGATTATCCTGTCACGATGAAAGCCGAGACAATAAAAAACATGGGGTTTGTTACAACGATGAGCGCCGGTTTTTCTTATCTTTATTCGTGTATACACAGGCTTGAAGATAACTCTCTTGAGAATTTCTATATAAATCGATTCGGAAAAAAATTGTACTCAATGTTTTTTGAGGGTTATACAGAGAAAGTATGGGGAAGACATCCATCGAAGATCTCTGCAGACTGGGGATCTCAGAGAGTAAAGGGACTATCTGTTAAGGCAGTTTTGAAAGATGTGTTTTCTAAGTTCACAGGGAAAGATACTGAGAAAGAAACTTCTCTTATCGAGGAATTTTATTATCCAAAGTTCGGACCGGGACAGCTGTGGGAAACAGCGCTTAAGGACGCGGTGGATGCGGGTGTCAAGTTAAAGACCGATTCACGTGTGGTACGCATAAATACGGATAAAGGACGCGTGACCGGTGTTACATATATTGAAAACGGAGCGGAGCAGACCATCAATGCGGATATTGTGATATCATCGATGCCGGTCAAGGATCTTATTGCTGAGCTGGACGCGCCTGTGCCCAAGGAAATCGCTGAAGCGGCGCAGGGGCTGCCCTACAGAGATTTCATAACAGTAGGACTTTTGGTGGATAAGCTGAAGCTCAAAAATAATACGGATATACCTAATTTCAACGGACTCGTTCCGGATTGCTGGATATACGTTCAGGATTGCAATGTAAAGCTTGGGCGTATCCAGATATTCAATAACTGGTCCCCGTACATGGTCAAAGATTTCAAGAACACCGTATGGATAGGTCTTGAATATTTCTGTAATGAAAATGATGATATGTGGAATATGGAGGATCAAAAATTTATCGAGTTTGCGTCCGGTGAGCTTGCGAAGATCGGTGTTATTGATATTTCAGACATCCTCGATACGCATATCGAACATGTAAAAAAGGCATATCCTGCGTATTTTGACACATATGACAGAATGGATGATATAAAAGCATATCTTGACGGATTCAACAATCTGTTTTGTATCGGAAGGAATGGTCAGCACAGGTATAACAATATGGATCATTCGATGCTTACGGCATTTGAAACAGTGGATGAAATAACATCCGGACGAGTTGTGTATGATAAGTCGAAAATATGGAATGTCAATGCGGAGAAGGATTATCATGAAGAAAAGTAAAAGAGAAATTAATGTTTTGACGGCGGGAGAGGAAAACCTTATATCCGGCGCACAGCTTGCGTTTATAGCTTTTATACCGCTTATAGCGATCATATTCAGTTATGTTTTTAAAATAACCGATAATGAAACATCGATACGTCCGCTTATAAAATTATCAATTGCGGCATGTGCCGGTGTCGCGCTTCTGCGGGCATATAAGGGGAAACTTTCGACCGAAAAAATACTTATGCTTATAATAGCTGCCGGGCTTATCATGAGAGTGGGATATATGCTGTATACAAACTGGACACAGAGGACACATGATGTCGGATTCCTCGATGAAACCGGTAATGGACATGGCGCTTATATAGTAAATAATATTTTGCAGGGACATCTGCCGGATTCGAACGATTATCAGTTTTATCATCCGCCGCTCTATTATATGCTGTCCGGATTGGCGATAAAAGTGATCTCGATATTCACCGGGAATTCAGATTATGCATCGCTCATAAAATATGCGATGAGTGTATCGTGCGCGGCGTCTTGTGTGTCTCTTGTTATTATCCAACGATTGATGGACGAATTGAAGATAGAGAGAAAATATCAGATCCCGGCGGTGGCGATCGCTGCATTTTTCCCAAACTTTATCCTGATGGGCGGGCGTGTCAATAATGATTCTCTCGTAACTATGTTTATGATATTGTCTGTATATTTCACAGTGCGCTGGTATTATAAGACCGATGTGAAAAATATAATAGGCATAGCTCTTTCGGTAGGTTTGGGAATGATGACGAAAGTATCATGCGGAACGGTAGCGATATTCATAGCTCCGATAATGCTTTATAAGCTGTATATGGGATATAAAAATAAGGAGCTTGTGTCAATAATAAAACAGCTTGCGGTGTTTGCGGTCATATGTTTTCCGATAGCGCTGTGGTATCCGATAAGAAATTATATATTGTTCGGTCAAGAGTTGAATTTTGTGCATTATCTCGGCACAGGATCATTTGTATATACCGGCAATATCCCGGCGATAGACAGATTTTTTACGGTCCCGTTGTTTGAGGAATTTGATCAGCAATTCATGGATCCCGGAGAGGATTACAGTATATTTATGATCGTAACAAGGACGGCAATATTCGGTGAATGGGATTATGAGAATGTTTCAAATATCGTGAGTGTAACATTATATTACATTAATTTGATCATGATCGCGCTTTCTTTGGTTTCGGCGGTTTATGTTTGCATCAAAGAAAAAGGAACGGATCTATTCTCGAGATTTTCAATGGCAGCGCTCTGGGTGATCATATTTGTTTCATATATTGTGTTTAATATATCATACCCGTTTTCATGTACTGCTGATATGAGATATATTCCGCTTACTTTAGTCGCAGGGATAGTATATCTGGCCAAGGGATATGCGATATGTGACGGTATGTCGTCGGTAAAGGTAAATTGGCTTGTAACAGGCGGAAAGTGTTTGGTCGCTGCATACTGCGTTTGGGTATTCTTAATGTATGCTTGAACAGAATAAAAGAAGCTTCGGCCGCGTTGAGCGGTTCCGAAGCTTTTTTAGGATTTTGGACAGCCTTGAACGGCCGGACTGCCGAGTGTTGTATCGGCAACGCGGTTATTTATATTCTATAGATATTATATCATCTATAGGGATCGATGTGCCGTCTTCTAAAACAACGGTGCGTTGGTATTCATCGATTTTTTTTACCTTGCCTTTTACAGTCAAATAAGAACCGCCGTCTTTCTTTTTATCGGGAGCAAAATATGTAAACACCGTTTCCGTAAGAGACGCTATGCTGCTTTTTATATGCATGAGTTTTTCATTGAGGATCAGTTTTTGCTCATCATCCAATACACGCTTTTTTTCTGTTATTCTCGCTGTTTCTTTTATTGCGTCACCGTATCCGGTGAGCGCGGCGAAAGGCGAGAACTGCGCTGCTCGGTCTTGCGCAGACATCCTTGGATGATTTTTTGAAACATGGTGCGGCAGATAGATCATATCATCGTACATAGTATCATTCATATAGCTCATACCCCTTATGCTTTATGTCCGCCTATTTGTTTGTTCCGGTCAAGAGCGGTAGCGCCGTCACGCAGATCCATTCCCTTTATCACTGCATTCTTTCCGTAACGGTTTTTGATCTCGAGCAGGGCGTGCTGTATATTTTTTTCTTTCGCAAGCTCTGCTTCTTCGGCTTTATGCTTGTTCTGTGATTCTGCAGGATCGGTGAAAAGATCAAGCTGCTCGAATACAGGCCTCTCAAAAGCGGATGATTCATCTTTGACATGATTAACTGTGAGATATATCCTGCGAACAGTCAGATCTTTTTTTACTATCTTGTCAAACAGCTCCGTTACAGCTCCCGTTATGAGTTTTGTTGACGATGTATATTTTCCGAGATTTAATGTTCCGTGAGCGTGTTTGGGTATTTTTCTTCCGTATCTGTCAGTTGAAGTTACGCCTCTGTAAGCGCTGCCTTTTTTCAGATTTTCCGAATCATAGCCGACTGTAAGAACTATTTGATCTGTTACAAGCTTTTTTTCAGCGAGATCAAGCGTCAAAGCGTCAGCCATTTCTCTTGCAATAAGCTTGGCTTTCTGAAAATCATAAGGACATTGCAGTACTTGTCCGGAGCCGATGCTGTTTGACTGCGGTTTGTATGCTTTTATATCCGCGATCGTGCAAGGCTCATATCCCCAAGCGTGGTCTATGAGCAGTTCAGCGTTTATCCCGAACATATCGTAGAGCAGATCTTCATTATAGTAGTCAGAACTGCTGCCTATTGAACAGCGCGCTATATCGCCCATTGTATATATCCCCAGTTCAGCAAGCTTTTTAGCGTAGCCTCTGCCCACGCGCCAGAAATCTGTAATAGGGCGGTGTGACCAAAGCATACGGCGGTAGCTTATTTCGTCAAGCTCCGCTATACGCGCGCCGTTTTCGTCCGGTTCAACGTGCTTAGCGACAATATCCATAGCTACTTTGGCAAGATAGAGATTGTCGCCTATTCCGGCCGCCGCGGTGATCCCGGTCTTGTTATATATCTCGCGTATCAATTTTGCGCTGAGATCCCGGGCATTGGTTTTATATGTATCAAGATATCCGGTCAAGTCTATAAACACCTCGTCTATGGAGTAAACATGTATATCTTCCGGAGCGATATATCTCATGTATATGCTGTAGATCTTTGTACTGTATTCCATATAAAGAGCCATGCGCGGAGCTGCGGTCAGATAGTCGAGCGCAAGAGAATCGTTTGCTTTGAGTTCGGCGTCATTACAGGAGGAACCTTCAAGCTTCCTGCCGGCTTTTTTTTCGCGCGCTATGTTTATGTTTTTTACTTTTTGTATGACCTCGAAAAGTCTTGTCCTTCCGGGTATCCCATAAGATTTAAGCGAGGGAGAAACAGCGAGACAGATAGTTTTTTCGGTCCTGCTTTCGTCCGCCACTACAAGATTGGTCAACATAGGGTCAAGCCCGCGCTCGGCGCATTCCACCGAAGCATAAAAGCTTTTGAGATCTATACAAACATATGATTTTTTATTTGTATCCATATCGTTTTCATCCTGTTATTATCCTTTTAATTAGTATAACACGGTATCTGAGAAAAGTCAATGACAAGAGAACGGTCATATTTTCTGTTTGGATATATATGCAAATGAAACGGATCTCGGGGGGACAGTCAGCATGCCGTTTTCGGCGGATATTGTTCCACCGTTTTTATATGCTGTTTTTTCCAGAGTTACGTTACATTCGCATGTTTTTGCTTCGACTGACGGGTTTATTGCGATAAGCAGTTTTTCGCCGCGGATATATACGAGCGGATGCGATGCGTCACCCGCGCTTATGAGCTCGAATCCGGCGTCCGGCGAAAGCTCCGGGAGCGAGCGCCTTATTGCCATGATCCGTTTCAGCTCGTTCAGAAGCGAGGCTTCATCCGACAATTGTGCTTTGACGGTGGGACTGTCAGCTCTGAGGCGCTGTGGGATATAGAGCGAGTCGGGAGTCGCTGATGAAAATCCGGCGTTGGGAGTGCCGTCCCACTGCATCGGCGTGCGCGAGCCAGTGCGGTTGTAGCCGCCCTCAACGGAGATGAGACCCTCTATGAAGCCCATGCCAATCTCATCGCCGTAGTAGACGAACGGGATCCCTGGCATAGACATGATAAAGGCATATGCGAGCTTTAGCTCATTATCCGTGAGAAAATGCCTTATCCTCGTCATGTCATGATTCCCGGAGGGGATACAGATATAGCCCCTGCCGCTTGTGAGTGCGTAGTTTTTCATATACGTTTCAAAGAATGCAGTGAGATCGCCGTGCGCCGCAGATGAAAAATAAGGTTCCTCACGGAAAAGATCAAGGTAGTGTGACGGACCGAAATGGAGCAGAAAGTCCATATCAAAGCCTGCTATGAGCGCTTTGTCCGGTTCTCCCCATTCGGAGACAAACACAGCCTCGGGAAATTCCGATGACACTTTGCCCAGTATGTCTTGCCATACCTTTATCGTTTCCTTTTGCCCGGGATCATTTTTTACGAGCGAACCCGCCATATCCACACGGAAGCCGTCACAGCCCAATCCGAGCCAGAACCGGATCACATCAAGCATAGCTTTGCGCGTTGCGAGCGCTTCGGCTGAATCCACAGCTGACTGCCACGGTGCCGTTCTTTCGGCAAAGCCATAATTCAGCGCCGGCTGGCATGAGAAAAAGTTCACGCCGCAACTCCCGTCGCGGTTGCTTATCCCGCTCAAGGTGCCGCTTATGCCGGATATCCCGTCAAATCCAGTCCATACGCTGTCAGTCCATACATATCTGCCACTGTACTCATTCGGCTCCGCAAGGCACGATTTTTTGAACCATTCGCATTCAACGGACGTGTGGCCCGGCACAAGATCCAGTATCACACGCATACCGAGCCGGTGCGCCTCGGCAAAAAGCCGTTTGGCGTCTTCGTTGGTGCCATAGCGCGGGGCTATCTTATAGTAATTTGCAACATCATATCCCGCGTCGCCAAAAGGCGACTCAAAACAGGGATTTATCCAGAGCGCGTTAAATCCGATAGACTTTATATAGCCGAGCTTTTCGATGATCCCGTTGAGATCTCCAATGCCGTCACCGTTAGTGTCATAAAAGCTCTGCGGATATATCTCATAGAAGATCGCATCCCTTAACCATTCTTTCATATCCTGTTACCTCCGTATGATCAATGTTATTTTTTTTATATGATACCATTCCAACAGGAATATTTCAATCGTCATAGACGACAAAAATAAGATGATAAAACAGGTAAATACGCACAAACATAGAAAAAGCAGAGTCGCTCTATGATAAATAGAGGAGCTTTTTATATGTGAAAATATTATGCAAACTGACTGTAGTAGAGCGATGCATATGCGCCTTTCTTTTTAAGCAGCTCTTTATGATTTCCCTGCTCAATTATATTGCCGTGTTCCATGAACAGGATGTTGTCGGCGTCGCGTATCGTGGAGAGCCTGTGCGCGATAATAAAGCTTGTTCTGCCGTCCATGAGCTTTTTCATCGCCTTGCCGATCTCCTTTTCCGTGCGCGTATCGACGCTGGAGGTGGCTTCATCGAGGATCAGTACCGGCGGATCGCAGAGGAATACTCTGGCGATAGTCAGAAGCTGCTTCTGTCCCGCTGAGAGGTTCGACGCCTCATTGTCTATGACAGTGTCGTAGCCGTCGGGCATGGTCCGGATAAAATAATCAGTCATTGCTGCCTTTGCGGCGGCGATTATCTCCTTGCGTGACGCGTCGGGCTTGCCGTATGCTATGTTTTCGGCTATTGTTCCGCCGAACAGCCATGTGTCCTGAAGGACCATGCCGAAATTGCGTCTTAGTCCGCTGCGGGTCATATCTGACGATCTCACTCCGTCTATTTTAATGCTGCCGCCCGTTTACCTTGTAAAAGCGCATCAGAAGATTTATAAGTGTCGTCTTTCCGGCACCTGTGGAGCCGACTACGGCGATCTTCTGTCCGGGCAGCGCTTCAAAGCTTATATCCTTCATTAGAATACGTTCGGGCGTGTAGCCGAAGCTCACATGCTCGAACCTTATTTCTCCGCGGGTGTTCTCAAGCATGGCAGGGGAGACAGGATCCGGGAGCTCCTCTTCCTCGTCGAGCAGCTCGAAGGTCCTTTCTGCAGATGCGAGAGCGGACTGCATTGAGTTTATCATATATGAAGCCTCGGTAAGCGGCTCGGCTGTTTGGTTTACGTACTGGAAAAATGCCTGCACGATACCTATCGTCATGGTGCCGTTGAGCATTGCGCGTCCGGCGATGACTGCGACCGCCACATGTGCCAGTCTTGTGATCATTCGTATAAGCGGGTTCACACAGTTAGTGAGGAAGTCCGCCTTCTGCATCGCATCGCGCGCCTCGTCCGCTGCCTGCGTGATCTGTTCGATGCTTTCTTTTTCGTGGTTATATGCCTTTATAACGTTTCTGCCCTGATAATATTCTTCCGCTATACCTGTCAGGTTCGCCAGGGTCTCCTGTCTGAGAGAAGCAGAACTGAGACTCTTTGCGGATACGATCTTTGTGATCACAATGCTTATCAGCATGGAAACGAGGAATATGCAGGTCAAAAGCACATCATAGTAAAACATGACTATAAGTGAGCCTATGACCGTGCCTATTGCCGTAAGCAGCTTTAAGAGTCCTGTTTGAAGCGTTTCCGAAATCTTGTCGAGGTCGGTGGTAACACGGCTGAGTATTTCGCCTGCTTTGTTGCGGTCGAAAAAGCTCAGCGGCAGGCGGTTCAGCTTTGCGGCTATCTGATCGCGCAGCGAAAGCGTGAGACTCTCTGCAACGCTTGCCATCAGGTAGGACTGAAGGTAATAAAACAGTCCTGTAAGCAGATACTGGAGCGAAAGCTGTACAAGCGATGCGCCTATGCCGTGCCATGTTATTGTAAACGGAGCTCCGGAGGAAAGTGAGGCCTTTATACTGTTCCAGAGGCGGTCAATGACCTCGGCGCTGAATATAGGGTTGTAGATGCTTAAAAGCGTATATATTATGATACAGACAGCGACAAAAATGAGCCGTATGCGCTGGCTTTTCAGCTGCGAAAACAGGCGTATCATAGTGCTTCGTGTGTTTTTCGGAGCGTCGTATGCTGTCTTGCGAATATCTTTTTTCTTATTCATCTTCCGTCTCCTTTGTTTGAGATTCCGTTATTTCGCGGTAGATAGGACAGGTTTTCATGAGCTCGTCATGAGTTCCGATGCCTGCGGGTCTGCCCTCGTCAAGGACAACGATGCAGTCGGCGTTTCTGATCGTGCTTACATGCTGCGCGATTATGAGCACTGCCGCATCCTTCGTTTCTGATTTGAGAGCCTTGCGCAGTGCCGCGTCGGTCTTGAAGTCGGGCGCGGAGAAGCTGTCGTCGAATATGTACAGCTCAGGCTTTTTAACGAGCGCGCGGGCTATCGAAAGCCTCTGCTTCTGTCCGCCCGAAAAGTTTGAGCCGCCCTGTGCGACTCATGAGTTCAGCCCGTCGGGCAGGGACCGGATAAAGTCTCCAGCCATCGCAATGTCGGCTGCGTGCATGAGTCCTCATCGGTCGCATCGGGATTTCCGTAACGCAGATTTTCGGCTATCGTTCCGGAGAAGAGCCATGCTTTCTGCTGAACGTAGGCGAGACAGTCTCTCAGCTCGTGCTGCGTGATCTTCCGTATATCCCTTCCGTTTAAGAGAACGGCGCCCTTTGTAACGTCATGAAATCTCATCGCAAGCGAGGCAACGGTCGATTTTCCGCTTCCGGTGCCGCCTATAACCGCCGTCGTCTGACCGCGGCGGCAGACAAAGCTAAGATCGCTGAGCGCATATTCTTCGGCATCTGCAAAGCGGAACGAGACGTTTTTAAATTCCAGTACATTGTCTTTCTTCTTTGTCTTGTCAAATGTTTTTTCCGCAACAAGATCACGTATTTCAGGTGAATGCTCTAAAACTTCGCTTACTCTGTTGCAGCACTCAAGTGCTCGGGGCAGTGTCAGTATGACCATTTGCGCCATCATAAGGAAGAACAGGACCAGCATCGCATATTGTATGATCGCAGTGATGTCTCCGATCTGGAATTTGCCTGCGCTTATCTGTCCTCCGCTGAGCCAGTATACGGCAACGACGAACGCGTTTATAAACATGAATGATATACCGTCGAGATGAGCGAATTTTCTGTTTACTTTGATCGCTGTTTCGGCATAATTCGAAAATGATTTGTCCAGTCTTGCTTCTTCTCGTTCTTCATTATTGAATGCGCGCACGACACGCACTCCGGTTATGTTTTCAAGAAGCACCGCAGTCATGCGGTCAAGAAGTTTTTGCAGCCTTTTGAACTGCGGCGCCGCGCTGCGCATCACGAAAAATGCGATTATCAGCACGATAGCGAGGACGGCGACAAGTATCGATGCCATCGTTATATTCAGTTTGAATGAGAGCGTGACCGCAATGATAAAGATGACAGGTACCGGCAGGACCATCTGGATACAGCTTATGAACGCGAACTGTATGTTCGTTATATCCGATATAGTTCTTGTAGTAACAGAGGCTGTTCCGAACTGACGGAAATCGTATACGGAGAGCTTTAATGATTTTTTGTAAAGAGCTACTCGCATATCCTTTCCGAGCTCTGCTGAAAGCCTTGAACACGCGTATCCGCCGAGTATCGCGCTGGCGCCGGAGGCGATCGATGCGGCAGCCATTTTTATTCCGGTGTTTATCAGATCGTTAAACGAGCTGCCTGAGGTGCCTTCGTTGAGCAGCTCGGCTGCCAGTGTGGGTATGTACAGAGCTCCGGCAACATCTATGATCATTAATATGACCGTAAGGGCGAAAAGACGCCGATGCGGTTTAAGAAATTGCAGAATAAGCTTCATGTGTTATTACTCCTTCTTCGATTTTTTCTGAAATTGGGGAGCGTCCCCATCAGCCTGGTTCCCGGGTATACGGCTGTTTTCAAACAAAAAAGCGCCCGGTTATAAAAATAACCGGGCGCTCCCGACATCTTACCTGACCATTGCGGCAGCGGCCGCAAGTCCGCCGATGACTGGTTTCTTGTTTGTATTGTCGAGTATACAGCATATAGATTCAATTGTCAATAGATTTATTTAAATTTGTGCAGCACGCACAGTTTATGACGCGTCTTTAGGCATGGTAAAGGTGAAAGTGCTGCCTCGACCTGGCTCGCTTTCCACGGTCACTTCGCCGCCGTGGCAGGCAGCTATCCATTTTACCATAGAAAGTCCGAGCCCCATGTTACCGCCTGAGGTCCTTGACGGATCCGCTTGATAGAAACGCTCCCAGATCTTCGGAAGATCCTCCTCGTTTATCCCTATGCCGTCGTCTTCCACTGCTGTTGTTACGGTATCCGCTGTTTCTGTGAGCGTTACTGCGACGTGGCCTCCCGGATTTCCGTAGCTGTAGGCGTTGGAGATAAGATTTATAAAAAGACGCGCGAGAAGGAACCTGTCGGCGTTTGCCCTTATCCCATCGGGTATCTGCCTTATCAGCGTGATATCGCTCTGCTGTATCTCCTCCTGTTCGTCGCAGACGAAGGTGAGAAGTTCCGATATGTCCACTTCCTCAAATTCGGTTTTGATCGTATTTCTGTCCATACGCGAGATGATCAAAAGCTCTGATATGAGCTTTGCCATCCTTTCTGCCTGATCCTTTATAGAGTATGCCGACTCGCGGAATTCCTCCGGAGTTTTTGCGCAGTCGGTCATGTATTCGCATTCAGATAGAACGACAGCGACCGGTGTCCTGAGCTCGTGTGACGCGTCGGAGGTGAACTGCTTTTCCCGTTCAACGGTCTGTTCTATCTTGTCGAGCATTGCGTCAAAGGTGTTGGCAAGCTCATGTATCTCGTCCGTGCCGGCGCCTATGCGTATCCTTTTTGAGAGATCGCTGCCTTCGCTTATCTCTCTGGCTGCTGCGGTGATCTTTTTGACGGGGGAGAGTGCGCGGCGCAGGATGAAATATCCGCCCGCAGAAGCTATTATTATCAATATCAGGGTAAAGATCACGTTAGTCCTTGCCGCCGAGCGCAGCGCATAGCTTTCGTCAGATACCGAAACTACGCCCATCAGCCAATAGCCGTCGCTGCCCCTGCCGCGCAGAGCCTTGGTGTATACATAGTATTTATCGCCATCCTGCTCTATCGTCCTAAGCGCTCCGTCTTCAAATTTCGGTTCCTCATCGAGATCGAACGGAATGCTGCCTTCCGTGAGCTCATGGTCTCCGCTATACACAGCCATATGCACGCCCTGCTCGTAGAAGTTCAGCCGCGGCGTTCCGCCGCGCGAGGGCGGGGCGGTGATCCGGCGCGAGAAATCGTCGACTGTCCTCGTTATACGTCCCGATATATCACGTTCGAGCATGTCCTCGCCAATGGACGTTATGACCGTCAGCACAACTCCGGACAGGATCATTATCACTATCGTGTACCACAGCGTTATTTTCAGTTTTACCGACATATATCAGTTTTCCTCCTTGATAACGTATCCCGCGCCTCGTACGGTGTGGATGAGCTTGCGCTCATTGCCGTCATCGATCTTCTTCCGCAGGTAACGGATATATACGTCCACAACATTCGTGCCGCCGCTGTAATCGAAATTCCAGACGTGATTCTCTATTTTTTCGCGCGACAAGATCAGTCCCTTGTTATACATCATATATTCGAGTATCTCGTACTCCTTTGCCGAAAGGCTTATCTCCTTATCGCCGCGTTTTACCGTGTGCGATGCCGTATCGAGCGTGAGATCACCCACGGTGAACACGTTTGTTCTGTTGCCCGCGTGCTTTCGGGTCATCACACGTATCCTTGCCAGAAGCTCCTCGAATGCAAACGGCTTTACAAGGTAGTCCTCCGCGCCCGCATCCAACCCTGTAACTCTGTCGGAGATGCTGTCCTTTGCGGTGAGAAATATCACCGGAGTGTCGATCCCGTTGGAACGGAGTCTCTTAATAACTTCGATCCCATTGAGTTTTGGCATCATTATATCCATGATTATAGCATCAAATTCACCCATTTTGATAAAGTGCAGCGATTCCTCTCCGTCGAAGCAGCTGTCTACACTGTATCCCTCTTTTTCAAGCCTCTTACTTATTACCCTGTTCAAAGCCCTTTCGTCTTCAACAACGAGCAGACGCATAAATATCCTCCGCCTTTCTGTGAAACTTTAAATTATATTATCATAAATTTTCGGAAAAGTAAATAGCGGTATGTTTACCGTGTATTATTATTTAGTTTAAACTTAGTTTATATCATACAGATTAAAATACGATTAGAAAGCCGTCCTAAATAAAAAAACATCCCGGCATCATTATATCCGGGATGTTAGATATTCGATTGCGGTATGATGGAAAACGGAATAGGAGTTTAGGCTTTCGGAAGAACCGCCATGGCAAGAGGCTCGATAAATATATGCTGAATGATACCCTTCGCTGACTTTTCCGTATTCCTTTGAAGCGAAAATTTGTTGGGACATATGTCACGCGTTACAGTACATGGATATAAAAGGGAGTGAACATCTGCCTCAAAATGCTTGCGTTTAAATTTTCGTCTTCAGCACCGCTATGGGGAGAATTGCATAAAACAAGTAGTAGGATGTGTATAATATACGTTCCATAAAACTTATTTATATATCAATTACATAATATATATTAGCATAAACTAACCTGTTTGTCAAGAGAAATTTTTGATTTTTAGAGTTTTTTTGCAATACTACTAAAATCATTGATTTTTTATATAAATTGTGTTACAATTTATACTGTAGTAATAATTGGGTAAGTGTATGTTTCTAATATAGTTATAAATAAATAGATAAAAATACATCGAGGTGATGAAGTTATGTTGAAAATTTTTGTGACCGGTGATAATCATATAGGTTTAAAATATGCCAGTCATGAAAAGGCGTCTGTGCTTTCGGAAAGAAGAATGTCCGCGTTTGAGTCTATGGTCCGGGCTGCGAACAGGGAAAACTGTGACCTTTTTGTGATCACAGGGGATCTGTTCGAAAATACTTACGGTATATCTAAGAAGGATATCAAGTTACTTTTAGATATGCTATCACGCTTTAAAGGAACAGTTGTTGTGCTGCCGGGAAATCATGATTATTATAGCAAGGAAGTCAAAGTCTGGCTGTATTTTAAAGATGTGATGGAAACCTATGATAATATTATGTTGCTGACCGATTACAGACCTTATAATGTTAATGCAAATGGTGAGGATGTCGTTTTATATCCTGCGCTTTGTACCTCTATGCATTCCGCTCAGGGCAAAAATAACCTTGGATGGATAAAAGATGAAAATATTATTCAAGACGATACTTATCGTGTCGGAATTGCGCATGGCGCTGTTGAAGGTGAAACTATTGATAATGAAGGTCAATATTTCCTTATGAAGAGAGAAGAATTGGAGGCTATTCCTGTTGATGTCTGGCTGATCGGTCATACACATGTTCCTTTCCCGAATAATTTAACAGATGAATTTACCGCTTGTGAAAATATATTAAACGCGGGAACTCATGTGCAGACGGATGTTTCTTGCAATACAGAAGGGCAGTGCTTTATTGTTGAAGTTGATGACAACAAAATGGTTCGAGCTAAGAGATTCATATCGGGAAACCTTCGTTTTTATCGAAAAAATATCACACTTTCCGCGGGAGAAATGGAGAATGTGCTGGATCGTGAGTTATCGGGTATTGATGATAACAGTGTGGTAGATATCATCCTTTCGGGAGCGGTCACGGCGGAAGAATATGATAACAGAGCTGACATTATTGAGGACAGACTTTCGCGTTTTATTGAATATACATATGACGATTATTCTCTGAGCAAATTGCTCTCAAAAGAGACTATTGACGCAGAGTTCCCGGAAACATCCTTTTCTGCAAAGTTCTTATCGGCGCTGCTGGAGGAGCCTAAAGAGGCACAGCTTGCTTATGAACTGCTGAGATCTTTAAAGGAGGGCAAATCAAAATGAAATTGCGCGAGGTATCATGTGAACAGTTTGCCGGTATTCGAGACAGGAAAATTTCTTTTTCTGACGGTATAAATATTGTTTACGGAAAAAATGAAAGTGGAAAAAGCACACTTGTAAATCTTATTTCACGGATCCTTTTTCAAAATTCACGTATAGACGGCAGGCGTGACAAAGGGTTTCGTGAACTGTATTTTCCCGGAGCTCTTAAGGGAAAAGTATTGACAGGCGATTTTGTAAATGGCAAATTAACGTTTGAAACCGAAAATGGCACATATATTCTTTCAAAGGAATGGGGAGTTGATCCGCGCTGTACGTTATCCACGCCTGATGGGATCATTCGTGATGAGAAGTCGATCAACACTGTTTTGAAGGACGCTTTGCGTTACGGTGAAGGTGTTTATTCTGATATGCTGTTTTCTTCTCAGCGCAATACTGATATTTCCTTGCAGACTATTCTTGACGATTCAAAAAATACCGATGCAAAGCAGGAGATCATCGATGTTGTTTCACAGGCATTCGCAGAAAGCGGCGGCATATCTGTAGATGCTGTTGAGCAGGCGCTGAATTTGAAAATAGAAGAGATCATAGGGAAACACTGGGATGTTGAGCGGGAGGCTCCTGCGCGAAACCGTAAAGGGGAGCGATGGTCCAAGGGGGTCGGAACTATCCTAAAGGCTTATTATGACCTTGAGGATGCAAAAGCAGAGTTGGAAAAAATATCTCAAATGCAAAGAGATGTTGACAGTGCTGAGGCGGATTTTGACGAGAAAGATAAAGCCGCAAGTGACGCTGAAGATGCATATAATAAATTCAATACTTTTGCAACACAATTGATACTGCAGAATGAAAGCCGGAAAAATATTAAAAGATTGGATGATGAACTGCGTAAGATAGAAAAAATTCTTGCGTTATGGCCTGAAATAGAAGATGGCCTCGAGAAAGCGAAAATTTTGAAGACAGAAAAATCGGATCGAGAAGCAATGGATAAATACGCTGAAGCGAAGAAGATCGTTGATGAATTGAATGGACTGGACAGTGATACGGCAGCTCTTCCATGTCCTGATGACAGTGAGATCATTCAGATCAAGAAAGCTCAAAGTACCGTAACAAAATTGGAAAATGAACTTTGCGGCATGAATCTTAGTGCCGCTATCAAAATGTTTGGTGATAATAAGGTAAAGATCACTTCGCTTATAACAGGAGAGGAGATACGAATAGACGACGGAAAGACAGAGATAAATGAGGCTGTCAATATCACAGTGCCAGGTGTAATGGAAATGCAGCTGTTTCCGGCGAACATAGATGTCGCAGAAGTTGAGACTCGTATTTCAGAGCAGAAGGAGGCCATTAAATCTGTTATAAGCAAGTATAAGGCGGATAATATTGAAGAGCTTGAGTTCCTCGCAAAGAAGATCACTAACGAAAAAGAAAAGATCGAATTTGCCGAAAATCGTCTTTCTATGATTTTGGGGGATACGGTTTTTGAGGAACTGGAAGAACAGGTAAAAAATATTAATGCAGTTGTACGCTTAAAAGAGGAGATAGATGAAGATATAAGCAGGATCTGTGGTGATCTTGGACTCGATAATTTTATAACACAAAAGAAAACCATAATCAATGGATATACAGCGGATTACGGTAGTATTGGTGAATTGAAAGCGCATGCGTATGATCTGGAAAACGAACGTGGAAAAGCAAGAGAAGCGGCATCGCTATCAGAAGAGATCCCCGTAGAATACCAATCAGTTAAAGATCCGGAGGAGCATCTTGAGAAATTACAGAAGGATTGGAAACTCAAGCAGGAAATACGAGAGAAAGCCCTTAACGCTAAAACCGCTTCTGTGAGCAAACTGGAGAATTATAAAGAAAATATCTCAGTTGATCCTCTTGAAAGAGTCGAAAAAGCCAAAAGGATCTATGAAGAGCAAGAATCGTTGCTTCATCATTGGCGACATATTTTAGATGTATTTAATGCGCAAAAAGAAAGTATTCACAATGATCCTATGCAGGATATTGCCGAACAGTTTACTCATTATCTTGGGGTGATATCGAGCGGGAAGGTCTCTTCCGAGTTCCCGGAAACGGATAAATTGAACATGAATATATACAGCGATGACCGTTTGCTGGATTACGAAAAACTTTCAGAAGGGACTAAGGAAACAGTATCATTGGCATTCCGGCTTGCAGTGCTTGATCATCTGTTCCCTGATGGCGGCGGCGTTATCGTCTTTGATGATCCGTTTAATGATATGGATGATGAGCGTGTCGCACAGTCCTGTAAGCTGATAACCGAATGCGCTGAACGGCATCAAGTGATATTTCTTACCTGTAGGGAGGAATATCTTAGCATGCTGAATGGCAATAAGGTGATTTTGGAATGAAAAGTTGAGAAGATTATCTGATTAATATTAAAAGAGCCTTACTCCTTTACATCAGGAATAAGGCTCTTTATATCAAAATATAATAGTTGATTTGTTATGTGACTGTTTCTGCCTGTTGCGGATGTACACAGGTATTGAATAACTTACGGGGTTATATAGATCCTTGTCCCTACCGGGATCATACTGTACATCCAGTCTATATCGTTCTTTTTAAGACGGACACAGCCGTGTGAAAGCTGCATTCCGACTCTGCCGTCATATTCCGAACCGTCTTGATACAGGAATACCGAATGGATGGCGTAGTTTCCATAGAATACTAAACATGGACCGACATAGTATGTGCCGTAGTCCCATCTTGGCATGCTGTATTCATATTCAAATGAACCGGTTATGGTAGGACTTTCGGGAGCGCCTATCGTGCAGGTCATTTCGCGTATTGGCTTCCATTGATATTGTTTGCCAAGGTATACTCTGACTTTGTATTCATTCAGCGATATCCAGACAAGATAGTCAGTTCGGCTGGATATACCGTGATTGTTTACGAACATACCGTTATAATAATTATTGACAGTCGGAGAAGAAGTCATATTTATATTGAGCGATGTATAGTTGTCTGTAACATTCAGTGTGCATCCAAGCGCATCTGCAAATGTCCGAAGCGATGCGAATACGCTTCCATCTATCCATACAGTTGGATGCGGCGCGTTGACATCAGTTCCGAAAACGGTCGTATATGCAGTGCCAAGGTTGAAATATATATCGCTTTCGCCGAGCGAGAGTATCTCGACATTGTATGCGGAATTATATTCGGCGTCCAGTCCGATATATTGCGCAAGCTGGGCGATCGGGACCATTGTCACGCCATCGACCACACGCGGCCCCGGTGACAATGAAACAGGCACGCCGTCATAGCTTAGCGAGACACTCTTTTGAAAATAAGGATAAGCGCTCATTTCAAAAGAGTTTGCGGCAATTAGATCACCGTATTCGTTTTCATATGTATACGTGTTTAAAGGGATAGATTGTCCCTCGTAATATACATCGTTATAAAATTGAAGGCTCGAAAGACCTTCGGCCAATTTTAATGTAAAGCTTTCTCCGATCGTGTATTCAGGCACATCGAATACATATGTAAGATCGGTGGTAACTCCGCCCACCCAAAGAGAGTCATAGTCGAGAAGCTGTCCGTCCGACGAATATAGCTCAAGTTTTGCAAATGAGTCTATCGTATACGGTTGCTGAAGCATTGAGATATGTACCGTTATTCTTGTGGATCTCATTGATGAACTGTCCACAGGTATGTTTTCAGAAGATGGATCGGTTATCGTTATATCGAAATCATTGTCATTATCTGAGATTTCAGCGCCGTTTACGGTCACTACCGGTTCATCGGTTTCTGATGCAAAAACAGGAAATGCAGACAGAAGCATTGTCGCTGAGATCAAAATTGACATTAATTTTTTTGAGTGTAGCATTTTATCATCCCTTTCTGTGTTGATATTTAATTGACTGTTTCTCTCTGAATGAAAAAGCTCATCATATATAATTATATATACATTCTATCATTGAATTTACTAATAGTCAATTATTTTTTCATGGAAAATTCACAAAAAAACAGTCAATTTATGTCCGGATGATAAACAAATATTATTTATGATATGATGAACCGGAGTTGATCATGAAAGCTCTGTATATCTGTTCAGATAATACCACGCGCATCAGCTGATGGGGAAGAGTTATCCTTCCAAATGAAAGACGAAGATCTGAACGCGATTTCACCTCATCTGAAAGACCGAGTGAACCGCCTATAATAAATACAATGCGGCCTGATCTCAGCGCCGCGGTATTTATTATATTTGCAAGCTCTGTGCTGCTCACCTCTTTGCCTTCGATGCACATTGAGATCACAAAACTCTGCGGTCTGATCTTGGCAAGAAGTTTTTTTCCCTCTCGGTCTTTTATCTGTTCTATTTGCTTTTCAGACGCGTTCTGTGGTATGCTTTCATCAGGTATCTCCATGATCTCAAATGTTCCAAATCTGCCGAGCCTTTTTGAATATTCTTTGATCGCGTCTGTGAAAAATTTTTCTTTTATCTTGCCTACACATAATACAGTTACATTCATTGTTATCACCATTAAATCACATTTCGAATTTTGTTAAAGTATATCTTCCGGCAACTTGCAAGGTCATATCGGAGCCGACGTTGACTCCGTTATCCGTCAATTTGTTGTACGTTTCCATCATCGCAATTTCTGGCAGATTGTTCTTATCGCTCAAATGACCGAGTATTATATGTTTCGTTCCGCTTTTTACGAGTTCCAATGCCGTATCGGCGGCTGTCGAGTTTGAAAGATGACCGTTGTCACCGAGTATGCGCTGCTTTAATGGATAAGGGTATTCGCCGTATCTAAGCATGTCGATGTCATGGTTCGATTCGAGTATTATACTTTTACTCCCTTTTATAGAATCGATCAGATTATCAGTCATGTGTCCTATATCAGTGGCTATGGTGAATTTTGTGTTTTCAAAGATAAAGCTGTAACCGCAAGGCTGAGCTGCATCGTGCGGGATCGAAAACGGTATAACACCTATGTTTCCTATCTCAAAGTCATGGCCGGGGGATATTATTACCCTGGCGTTATCATCTATTTTGCCGATGCTCATAGCTCCGTGCGTTCCTGCGGTAGCGTATATAGGGACTTTAAGTTTCCTTGCCGCTATACCGACCCCTTTTGTATGGTCACTGTGTTCGTGTGTGACAAGAATGGCGCTTATGCTTTCCGGTGATATACCTGCTTCTTTTATAAGCTCAAATGCGCGTTTCCCGGATGTGCCGCAGTCAACAAGGATATTTATATTTCCATTAGTGACAAGAGAGGCGTTCCCGGAGGAGCCGCTTATCAGAGAATACATTTCAAACATAATATGTCTGCCTTTCAAAGTTTGTTAACGGCTGGATAAAGCCATAAATAAAATGGGGCAGCCGAGACGCTGCCCCAATTGATGTATCTATATCATCAAATATAATCATCTTCGATAACTTGAACACGTTGGATATCACCGCCGAGAGCTATGAATTTGTTTTCGAAATTTTCGTAGCCGCGATCGATATGATATATATCGCGTATTTCAGTAGTGCCTTCAGCCATGAGACCGGCTATGATCATAGCCGCGCCGGCTCTCAGATCGGTTGCTTTGACATTTGCGCCGCTCAGCTGAGGAACGCCGTCAATGATCGCAAGTTTGCCTTCGACTCTTATGTTAGCTCCCATACGCTTCAGCTGATTCACATACCTGAATCTGTCTTCCCAGACGCCTTCACGTGCAGTGCTTGTGCCGGGTATGGTGGTGAGAAATGTTACTAACTGAGGCTGCATATCTGTAGGGAACCCTGGATATGGCAAAGCTATAAAATTAATACTGCGAAGCTTTGCATCGTCCTCGACCCATACACGCACACTGTCAGTCATGCTCTCCATTTTTACGCCTGCTTCGATGAGTTTGGAGCCTATTATCTCAAGATGGCGGGGGATGACATTACGGAGAGTAACATCTCCGCGTGTTGCCGCTGCGGCTATCATAAATGTTCCCGCTTCGATCTGATCGGGAATTATAGTATATGTTCCACCGTGAAGCGAATTTACACCTTTTATTTTTATTGTGTCAGTTCCCGCGCCGCGTATCTGGGCACCGCAGTTGTTCAGAAAGTTTGCGAGATCAACAACATGCGGTTCTTTTGCAGCGCTTTCGATAACAGTGGTTCCTTCCGCAAGCACGGATGCCAGGATGGCATTCACAGTCGCGCCCACGGATACGATATCAAAAAATATATGAGCGCCGCTTAACTGAGGAGCTTCGGCTACAAGTATACCACGCGAAGAATCTATAGCTGCGCCCATTGCCTCAAAACATTTAATGTGCATATCTATGGGTCTGGTGCCGAAATCGCAGCCGCCCGGAGGATCAACTTTGAATTTATGAAATCTTCCGAGGAGCGCGCCCATGAGATAGCTTGAACCGCGCATACGTCTTGTGAGATCGCTGTCGGGTTCGTATGAATCGACATTTCTGCAGTCTACTTCAACTGTGTTATGATCTATATATTCTATTTTTGCATTGAGTCCTTCAAGTATTTTAAGAAATAATTTTACATCTTTTATATCCGGCAGGTTTTCTATCCTGCATACGCCATTTACAAGAATACAGGCGGGAAGTATTGCTACAGCGGCATTTTTCGCGCCGCTTATGGAAACTTCGCCGTTGAGTTTATTTCCGCCCTTTATCAAGAGTTTTTCCAACAGGTACACCCCTTTAATTCGTTTGATCGGACGACCGCGAAGAAATAACTCCGAGATCACCCGTTGCTAACTATGTCCGGATCTGTGATTACCGGCTGCCTGGGTATTATTATGTAGTGCAGCATAAGGTACAACAAAAGTCGATATCATTTTAAGATCCGGGATCATTCATAAAAGTCAGACACAACTGATACAGACAAGACAGTGTCTGCTTTTAATGCGACTTAGAATGTTTGCGTATCGACCAGAGTTCAAGTAAAATTATGGACAATGCGCATTGCGCAAATGACCATAACTTAAGTATATCATATATAGCTCCAAATTGCAAAACAATTTTTATCGGTTTTATACATTGTCAAATAAATGTAATATTAACATAATTATTTTGTAACAACTTTTTCGATCGCTTATGAAAAAAACAGCCCGCTTTTGCAGGCTGTTTGAGTTCATAGGAATAACTGCTGTTATTAAACAGCACGCTGAACCTTTCCGGAACGAAGACAGCGTGTGCAAACGTGAACAGTCTTGTGAGTTCCGTTGACAACAGCCTTTACCTTCATTATGTTCGGTTTCCACATCTTGTTTGAACGTCTGTGCGAGTGCGAAACCTTTATACCAAAGCTTACGCCCTTGCCGCAAATATCACATTTAGCCATTTCAATACACCTCCTGTTTCTGGCGCCTAACGCCGGGTAATAAACA
Organism: uncultured Clostridia bacterium; assembly: GCA_904395315.1. Taxonomy (GTDB): domain Bacteria; phylum Bacillota; class Clostridia; order UBA1381; family UBA1381; genus Ornithomonoglobus. The sequence continues at coordinate 11,875 of CAJFNT010000090.1, read as the reverse complement.
AACATCAATGACTATTCTACCACACTATTTCTGATTTTGCAAGAGATTTATATGAATTTTTTGTTTTTTTTCAATTTTTTTAAAAATAATATGATTTTCAAGCGATTTATTGGCTATTTGTTATATAATATTCACCAAAATTATATTGAAATAGCAAAAGAAATATGTTATAATAAATACAATCAATGCAGTAAAGCCGTTTTAGAGAGCTGTCACGCATGTTTTATTGTAATGATTTATGCGCATTATATATAATGGTGCTATGGTTTTCAGGTACAAAAACAGATAAAGCCGCAAGACAGCTTTGTTACAGATGTATTATTGCAGCAGGGTGAAACAATGCCATATACATTGTATTTTATTATATAAAAATAACCAATGAAGTTTTATCGTCTGCCGTTTGCGACGGCGCGGCTGCGAGTGAAAGGAAGGTCGTTCTTTTTATGGAAAATACCGCAAAATTGCCGTTGGGAAAAATAATTGAGAAGTTTTCCCTTGAGGTCATATATGAGCCAAAGAATGTGGACTCGATTTTTGTAACAAAATCGGATATAAACCGCCCGGGACTTCAAATGATAGGTTTTATAAAGTTCTTTGACAGCGAGCGTATACAGATAATGGGCAAGGAGGAGTTCACATTTCTCGAGCAGTTTTCTACGCATGAGCGTGAAAAGAGACTTGAACAGTATTTTTCACAGGGATTTCCGGCTCTCGTAATAGCTCGCGGCTTACAAATATTCCCTGAGATGCTTGAATATGCGGAAGAGTACAAGATACCTCTTTTGCGTTCAGAGCTTGGGACTTCACAGTTCATGAGCATGATAATACGCTATCTAAACGAGCAGCTTGCTCCGAGAAAGACCCGCCATGGTGTGCTGTGCGAGATATACGGTGAGGGTATTCTTATAATGGGCGAAAGCGGAGTTGGAAAAAGCGAAGCGGCGATTGAGCTGGTAAAGCGCGGTCATCGTCTTGTTGCAGATGATGCGGTCGAGATAAAGAAAATTTCAGATTCAACACTTATAGGTTCCTCTCCGGAGATCATCCGACACTTTGTGGAAGTGCGAGGGATCGGCATCATAGATGTCAAAGAGATTTTCGGTATGGGAGCGATCAAGGACGAGCAAACGATCGACATGGTCATCCACCTTGAACCATGGGAGAAAGGAAAACAGTATGACCGACTCGGAATGGTGGATGAGTATACAAATATTATGGGAATAAACGTGCCTTCGCTTACTATACCAGTAAAGCTTGGAAGGAATATAGCGGTCATAGTAGAGGTCGCGGCAATGAATAACAGACAGAAAAAAATGGGTTATAATGCGGCGGTCGAGCTTAACAATAGATTGATGCATCAGATGGAAGAGCAGCTTAATCTCCAGTGATCATCGTATTAAAAACGTACTGCTTTCATAGTGAAAGGAGAAGCGCATGAGAATAAAATTTGACACACACACGCATACAATAGCGAGCACGCATGCATATTCGACCGTGTCTGAAAATGCGTCTTTTGCCGCGAAGATCGGTATGGACGGTATTGCTGTTACGGACCATGCTCCGACACTTCCGGATGCCCCGCACGAGTGGCATTTCAGGAATCTGAAAAATTTGCCGACCGAACTTTTTGGAAAGAAGATATTGACAGGCGTTGAACTCAATATCTTGGATCTTGAGGGGAATGTGGATCTTCAGTCTTCGCTTTTGCAAAAGCTTGATGTTGTAAATGTAAGTATCCACAGACAGGCGTACAAGGACTGTGATGCAAAGGATCATACGAGCGCTTATGAGGCTGTTATCAAGAATCCGGATATTGATATAATCTGCCACAGCGGTTCTCCGGATTTTGCGTATGATTATGAATATATAGTGCGCCTTGCGGCTGAGTATAATAAATTGATAGAGATAAATAACCATACTTTTTTTGTTAGAAGCGCAAGCGTTCCAAACTGCAGGCGTATAGCCGAGCTGTGTAAAAAACACGGCACGGGGATCGTTGTCAGCTCGGATGCTCATTTTTATATGGACATAGGAAACTATTCTAAGGCTCTTGAGCTTTTATATGAAATAGATTTTCCGAATGAGCTGATAATGAACAGATCTTATGATGTTTTTAAAGAGTTCATGGAAACAGCGCGCGGAAAAAAGCTTGGGCAGCATAGATTAGAGACCTGCTGATATATGAAAGGGGAAAACGACTATTAATAAGGAGATAATCGATAGATTTAGAGCTGTTTCGGATGGATTGCTTGAAAATGAGATGATGAGCGCTCATACGTCATTTAAGATAGGCGGACCTGCGGATCTATTCGTAAGTGTAAAAAGTTCAAATGAGGCGGCTGATCTGATAAGGCTTGCAAATGAACTTGATGTTCCTTATATGATAATGGGCAACGGTTCAAATATGCTTGTCGGGGATGGCGGAATACGCGGTCTTGTGATACAGATAGGCAGAAATTTATCCGATATAACAGTGAGCGGTGATATGATAACCGCGGAGGCCGGAGCGATGATGTCTAAAGTCGCAGCGGAGGCGATGCGCGCATCGCTTTCGGGATTTGAAGAGATCTCAGGGATCCCGGGAACTGTAGGCGGAGCTGTCTTTATGAATGCCGGAGCGTATGGCGGAGAGATCGGTAATGTGGTGAAAACTGTAACATATATTGATGATAAGGGAGATATGCATACGATCCAAGGTTATGATTGCTGTTTCGGTTACAGAAGAAGTGTTTTCTCGGACGGAGGAAAATATATAGTTTCTGTTACATTTGGCCTGAAACACGGGAATGTTGATGAAATACGATCAGCCATGGATGAGTACAGCAGGCGAAGAAGTGAAAAACAGCCGCTTTCAAAACCGTCTGCAGGCAGTACATTTAAAAGACCGGAAGGGTATTTTGCCGGAAAGCTCATTCAGGATGCCGGCTTGATGGGATATTCTATAGGAGGAGCTTCTGTCAGTGAGAAGCATGCTGGATTTGTTGTAAATAACGGAGGCGCGACAGCGGCGGATGTTGTCGAACTCATAAAATATATACAGGACACAGTTGAGAAAAAATTTGGCGTGCGTCTGGAGCCGGAGGTACGTCTGATCGGGGATATGCGATAGCATTTCTGCCGATAAAGGAGGTGCGTTTATGGATTTTACTATTTTAACCGGAATGTCGGGCTCAGGAAAGACGCAGGCTATACATTTTTTTGAAGATCTCGGATATTTTTGCATAGATAATATGCCGCCTGCGCTTATCCCGATGCTTGCAAATATGCTTACATCAGTGAAGGATAAGTTCAGGAACGTAGCTCTTGTTATAGATATAAGGGTCGGAGATATGATAAATGAGCTGCTCGGACAGGTAGAGCAGCTCAGGGAGAAGTATAATGTAAGGCTTATTTTTCTTGATACAAATGACAATACACTTGTGAGCAGATATAAGGAGACACGTCGAAATCATCCTCTCAATAATCCTGATGGATTGCTTGCGTCGATCCAAGAGGAGAGGAAGATGCTGTACAAACTTAGGGAATGTTCAGATTATGTAATAGATACATCGTATATGACAAGCAGTCAGCTGCGTGATCGATTTATGGATATTTACAATCTGACTGCTGTGAATTCCATGTTTGAGATAAAGGTCGTATCATTCGGATTCAAGCATGGGATACCGACGGATGCGGATCTGGTCTTTGATGTGCGGTGTTTCCCAAATCCTTTTTATGAGCCGGATCTCAAGCATAAGACCGGAAATGATAAGGAAGTACAGGATTATGTTATGAAGTTTCCGTCGTCACAGAAATTTTTTGATAAACTCACTGATATGATGGAGTTCCTTGTGCCGCTGTACGTTGAGGAAGGAAGACGTTCTCTTATGATAGCTATAGGATGTACCGGCGGACATCATAGAAGTGTTACAATGGCAAACAAGTTGGCGGAGTTTCTCAAAGGGTTGGGGTATACGGTGGATACCGTTCACAGAGATATAAAAATATGAGTGAATTGAAAATTGCAGCTATAGGCGGAGGCACAGGTCTTTCGACTATGCTTAAAGGTTTAAAGCTTCATACAAGGCAGATAACTGCCATAGTTTCCGTGGCCGATGACGGAGGCTCGTCCGGTGTTCTGCGCAGCGATATGGGGATGCTCCCTCCGGGAGATGTGAGAAATTGTATCGCGGCGCTTATCGACATGGATGAACAATATGCCGATCTGTTGAATTACAGATTTCGCGAGGGTGTGTTCGAAGGGCATACAGTAGGTAATATGCTGCTTGCGGCTATCAATGAGAATTCTGAGAATTTTGACGAGGCGGTATCTAAGCTTAGTCGATTGGTAGGGATATCGGGAAAGGTTATTCCCGTATCGAATGATTCGATAACTCTCGGGGCCGAACTGACAGACGGAAATATTATATATGGCGAATCAAATATAGGAGAAAGACCGGCGGGAGCTGCGCCTATAGAGCGCGTATTTATAAATCCGGCCTGGGCGAGACCTGTTGAGAGCGCGGTAAACGCGATCAAAGAGGCTGATATAGTTGTGCTTGGTCCGGGAAGTCTTTATACGAGTGTGATACCTAATCTTCTTGTTGACGGTATAATACAGGCTATTTCGGACAGCAGCGCAAAGAAGGTATATGTTTGTAATATAATGACTGAGCCGGGTGAGACAGACGGAATGTCTGCCGCGGATCATCTTGATGCTGTTGAAAAGCATTCGTATAAGGGTATTGCAGATTACATAGTTGTGAATGATGCGCCGATACCTGACAGCGTTAAAGAGACATACGCGGCGGAAGGCTCTGTCCCTGTAGAGGCCGGTATAGATGAGCTTGCAAAGCGAGTGAATGTTCTGCATGGCAATATGTTTTTGGTGAAAAACGGACAGATACGCCATAATTTTATAAGACTTGCGAGAGGTATCGCAAGACTCGGAGAATAGTTCTTTTATGGAAGGATAGGTGAAAATGTCTTTTTCATCGGAAATTAAACAGTGTTTGTGTGAAACAGCGTATGAATGTGAAGAATGCCGCAAGGCTGAATTGGCGGGAGTGTTTGACTTTACCGGACGTATCGAGGATGACACTCCAAGATTTAACTCATCATCCGATTTTGTGTTAAAACGTGTATGTAAATCTATTTTTGAAGAATTCGGAACGGATATCAGTTATGACGGAAAAATCGTTATAGATAATGAGTATCTGTTGACAAAAATGAGGGATGAACTGATAGGATATATTCCGAAAAATTTATGTTGCGTGAGAGCATATATTCGCGGTGCGTTTCTTGGCGGAGGTTCTGTAAGTGACCCCAAAAAGGAATATCATATGGAATTCGACACAAAATCCGAACGCGGGGCATTTATACTCATAGATTGTTTGCAGAAGTTAGAAGTGAAAGCTAAAAGAACTGTCAGAAAAGGCAGGGAGATAGTATATATAAAAGAAAGCGGCAATATAGCCGATATTTTAGGATATATGAGCGGCGGAAGAGCCGGACTTGAGATAATATCAGCACAGGTTGAAAAAGAGATGAAGAACTCGATCATACGTCAGGTCAATTGTGACAGTGCAAATCTGAATAAGCAGGCTAAGGCAAGCTCGAAACAGATCGCAGCGATAAAGAAAATTAAATCAGCACGTAAATGGCAGACATTGCCTGATGTCCTTAGAGAGATAGGCGAGCTTAGATTAAAATATCCGGATGTCAGCATGGAGGAGCTTGGCAAAATGACGAGTCAGGGGATAGGGAAATCAGGTGTAAATCATAGACTGAGCCGCATAATCAGATACGCGGAAAGTATAGATACGCGGACAGAAGCTGAAAATTGAGGATATTTAGCAATTCAGAAGATGATCAGAGAATATACGCTGTGACAAGTTTGTTTTTATGGCGTATATACTTTTGTGTAAATATATAGAGGAGGGTATATCATGGCATTTTGCCATCTTCATACTCATACCGAATATAGTTTGCTGGACGGTGAGGCAAGCATAAAGAAGCTCGTAGCCAGAGTAAAGGAGCTTGGAATGGAGAGCTGTGCCATAACCGACCATGGAACAATGTACGGTGTGGTGGATTTTTATCGTGAGTGCAGAGATAATGGTATCAAACCGATAATAGGCTGTGAAGTATATGTTGCGCCCGGATCAAGGTTTGATAAAGTGTATGGCGTGGATAATAAATATTCACATCTTATTTTGCTTGCGGAAAATCAAACGGGATATAAAAATCTGATATATCTTGTAAGCATGGGATGTATAGAGGGCTATTATTATAAGCCGAGAGTGGACAAGGAACTTTTGCGTTCTCACTCGGAGGGAATAATAGCTCTTTCGGCATGTTTGGCCGGAGAGATACCTAAGGCTCTTGTTAATGGCGACCATGTCGGCGCAAAAAAGGCAGCGGAAGAATATTTAGATATTTTCGGAAGAGATAACTTTTTTATAGAATTGCAGGATCATGGTTTGGCAGATCAAAAAAGAATATTGCCTGAACTTATTGATCTGGCAAGAGAATTGGATCTCGGACTTGTTGCAACGAACGATATACATTATCTTACGGAGAACGACGCGTTCTATCAAGATGTATTGATGTGTATTCAGATGGAAAAAACAGTGGATGATGAGGATAGGATGAGATTTGAGACGAGAGAATTCTATCTGAAGTCTGAAGAACAAATGCGTGAACTGTTTTCAAATATACCAGAAGCTATAGATAACACGGCGAAGATCGCGAAAAGATGTAATGTAGACTTTGATTTTGAGACTCGGCATCTGCCGAAGTTCGATGTGCCGGATGGAAGAGATGCGTTTGAGTATCTTTCATCTCTTTGCTTTGAAGGGCTGGAAGAGCATTATGAGAATATAACAGATGAGCTTAGGGACAGGCTCGAGTATGAGCTGGGCGTTATAAAGCGTATGGGATTTATTGATTATTTCCTTATAGTTCGTGATTTTATACATTTTGCAAAGACGCACGGTGTTAGCGTTGGCCCCGGAAGAGGAAGCGCGGCGGGAAGTCTTGTTTCATATACATTAGGGATAACAAGTATAGATCCGATAAGATATTCTCTTATTTTTGAGCGTTTTTTGAACCCTGAACGAGTAAGTATGCCTGATATAGATATTGACTTTGAGCCGGAGGGACGGCAGAAAGTCATAGAGTATGTTGTTGAAAAATACGGAGCGGACAATGTGGCGCAGATCGTTACATTTGGAACAATGAAGGCAAAATTGGCGATAAGAGATGTGGGAAGAGCTCTTAATATGCCATATGCGGATGTGGACAGAGTGGCAAAACTTGTGCCTACAACTCTGAAAATAACTTTGGATGAGGCTCTGGAAACATCACCAGAGCTGAAGGCTCTGTATGATTCGGATCAGCAGGTAAAGCGTCTTATAGATACTTCAAGAGTTCTTGAAGGACTTCCGAGGCATGCGTCAACGCATGCGGCCGGAGTGGTTATAACAGGTGAGCCAATAGTAAATTATGTACCGCTTACTTTAAACAAGGATAATTTCATAACTACTCAGTTCCCCAAAGATACCGTGGAAAGTCTTGGACTTTTAAAGATGGATTTTCTTGGACTCAGGAACTTGACAGTGATCTCAAGCGCTTTGGATATAATAAAGAGTACAAGGGGCATTGACATAGATATAGAGAAAATAGACTATGACAGACCTGAGGTGTTTGAACTTATATCTTCTGGAAACACGGATGGTGTGTTCCAGCTTGAAAGCGCCGGTATGCAGTCATTTATGACAGAACTTAAGCCGGATAGTCTTGAAGATATAATAGCCGGAGTATCCCTGTACAGACCAGGACCGATGGAGCAGATACCGAGATATATTCACAATAAGCGAAATCCTCAGGATGTAACATATAAGCATCCGCTGCTTGAACCTATCCTGGATGTAACATACGGATGTATGGTTTATCAGGAACAGGTGCTTGAGATAGTCCGTGTACTTGCGGGGTATTCACTCGGTAAAGCCGATCAGCTGAGACGCGTGATTTCAAAAAAGAAGGCAGATCAGATGAAGATCGAGCGCCGTAATTTTATTTACGGCAGTGAGGATGGATCCATTCCGGGATGTATTAAAAACGGCATAGATGAGGAGACGGCAATATCTATATTTAATGAGATCAACGATTTTGCAAATTATGCTTTCAATAAGTCGCATGCTGCTGCCTATGCTTTCGTCGCTTATCAAACGGCATACCTGAAAACTTTTTATCCGGTAGAATATATGGCTGCTTTGATCTCTACAATAGAAGAGACGGATAAAATCAATCATTATATCATAAACTGTAAGGAGATGGGCATTGACCGTCTGCCGCCAGATGTGAATAAAAGCCGTCTCGGATTTACAGTGGAAAACAATGCGATCAGGTTTGGTCTTGCCGCTGTCAAAAATGTCGGAAAAGCGTTTATAGATCATATGTTGCTGGAGCGTGACAGAAATGGGAGTTTTAAAACCTTTTCTGATTTTATAGACAGAATGAGCGGTGCCGATATGAATAAACGCGCGGTAGAGGGGCTTATAATGTGCGGCGCATTCGATTCTATGGGAATAAAGCGTTCTCAGCTCATGCGTGTTTATGAGGATGCTATAAGTGATTCTGCCGCAGCGGCTCGTGAGAATATATCGGGACAGATGTCGCTATTTGATGAAATAGATGAAAAACCCGAGATCGCATTGCCTGATATAGATGAATTCCCCCAAAGAGAGCTGCTCAGGATGGAGAAACAGTCTATAGGCATGTATTTTTCGGGTCATCCAATGGATGAATATACGGTCAAACTTAAGCAGATAGGCGCAAATACTACGGCCGATATAAATGAAAGCGTAGTAAAAAATGAAGACGGTGAATTCGTGCATTCTGGGAATGGATTAAATGACGGTGACAGAGTGATGATCGGAGGCATTATAGAGGCGAGGAAGAATAAGATCACAAGGGCGAAATCTCAGATGGCGTTTGTAACTTTGGAAGATGCTTTCGGTTATGTGGAATGCCTTGTGTTTCCGAAAGTGCTTGCAAGATTTTCGAGCATGCTGCAGGAAGGAAGAACTGTTCTTGCTGCGGGAACGCTAAGTATACGGGAAGATGAAACTCCGAAATTGCTGTTAAATGAGGCGGAACCGCTTGAGGATGCAATAGAAAGAGAATCTATCAACACTCAAAAAAGAAACGCTGCAAAGCAGAAATTTAATGGAAATAGCAGTGATGCTGATACAGGGAACAGACGTTTATATATAAGGCTCGAGACAAAGGATGCGAAATCACTTGAAGATGTGCGTGAGGCACTTGCGCCGTTCAGAGGCGATATAGAAGTAAGGTTGTATTTTACCGATACAAAAAAACAATCAAGGGTGCCGAGAGATCTTTATTTTAACGGATCCGCATCGGCTGTGAGAGAGCTGAAATATGAATTTGGCGAGGAGAATGTCGTATTCAAGAACTAACCGAAAATACATTTTTTGTATATAAATGCCCCTGTTTAGTATAAAATGTTCAAATAATTGATGAAAATTTCGGTGCTTTTTCGAAAAAATTGTGAAAATACACAAAATATGATATGATTAAATGTAGTATTATCATATCAAATAACGCTTGAAATTTTTGAAGAAATAGTATATTATATAAATAGTGGGTAAATGTATAGCTTATATCGTACCCGAAACAGCTTAGCGCGGATAGCAACGTGTTGAAACGGAGGTAATCTAAAAATGGAAGAATATTCATCCGGGGATTATATTGTGATAAAAGCTTTGGAAAACGGAGTGGATATAATAGGTCTTACAAGAGGGCGCGATACCAGATTCCATCATACAGAGCATCTGGAGAAGGGACAGGTATATATGGCGCAGTTCACGGAAATAACATCAGCAATGAAAATTTCCGGCAAAGCGGAGATCTACACAAAGCATGGGAAAGTGCTTTCCGAATAAGAGGTTGTTATATGTGGATGGTTGTGTATATATCGCGGGACAAGGAAAAGATAAATAAGCTTTTATCTGCTTTGAATAAATGTGATATTATGACAATGATGCGATCTGCTGTGGATGAAGTCGGCGGGTGCTCTGCATATGAGATACTTGTACCGCAAACGGAACTTGACGAAGCACAGGATGTAATATTCGATACTGAGCTGTCCGAAAGTTAGGAATAGCAGTCTGATCATATTGTTCAGCGATTTTTATAATGATAAAATTATGCTGCGGCGTTGACGCGGCAAATAACATAAAGTAGGAGGCTCTACAATGGAAAACAGAAGCATCAGAACTATTGGTGTGCTCACAAGCGGAGGCGATGCGCCCGGAATGAATGCCGCTATAAGAGCTGTGGTCAGAACCGGAGCATATCATGGCCTTAAGGTTATGGGAGTAAAAAGAGGATATAATGGACTTATAAATGGAGAAATGGAGGAAATGAATGCAAGGTCAGTTTCCGAAACTCTTCAAAGAGGCGGAACGTGTCTTATGACAGCCAGATGTCTTGAGTTTAAAGAAAAGGCAGGCGTAGCGCGCGCATGTCAGATAGCAAGGGTATTCGGGCTTGACGGACTTGTTGTTATAGGCGGTGACGGTTCATTCAGAGGTGCGAGAGATCTTTCGAATGCCGGTTTGCCAACTGTTGCAATGCCGGGTACTATAGATAACGATATAAATTGTTCTGAATATACAGTAGGCTATGATACTTGTCTCAACACGGTAAAAGACGCGGTGGACAAGATAAGAGATACTGCATCAAGCCATGAACGTTGCTCTGTGATCGAAGTTATGGGACGCGCAGCAGGATATATAGCCCTTGAAGCAGGTATTGCGTGCGGGGCGGAAGTGATATTGATACCGGAAAAGAAATATGACTTCGATGAGGATGTTTTAAGACCTATACTTGAGGCAAAGACGCGCGGCAAGAAGCATGCGATAATTGTGGTTGCCGAGGGCATAGGCGGTGTTATTGATATGGCAAAAGAGATCGAGGCAAAAACAGGTATCGAGTCAAGAGCTACAATACTTGGGCATGTTCAGCGCGGCGGTTCGCCGACTGTACGTGATAGAGTGATTGCGAGTCAAATGGGTGCGAGATGTGTAGAGCTGCTCTTAGAGGGAAAAGCAAACAGGATAGTTTGTATGCAAAAGGGCGAGATAACAGATGTAGACATAAATGAAGGTCTTGATATGCACAAGGAAATATCGGAGGAGCTTATACAGCTTGCTCGTAAGCTCAGTGTATAAATATTTAGGGGTATTGTTTTTCGATACCCCTTGTTGTCTGTTTAAAGTAAGAAATTCACATTAATAATATTGTATTTATTTGTTATATAAGTAAGCAGTAGCATCATTATAATGCATTCAGATGAAGATGCTGTTTCGAGATATTAACGTATTGTTGATCTTTCGAAAAATTAAGCTATAATTTTTAAAGGAGCACGTTTATGAGAAAGACAAAAATTGTATGTACGATTGGCCCGGCAACGAACAGTGAGGATATGTTGAGAGAGCTTATGCTTGCCGGAATGGATGTTGCAAGGATCAATTTTTCGCATGGCACGCATGAGGCTGCAAAGGAAATGGTAGACAGGATCAAGAAGGTTCGTGATGAGCTGGATCTGCCTGTTGCCATTCTTCTCGATACAAAAGGACCGGAGATAAGACTGAAGACATTTAAAAACGGCAAAGTGACGCTTAAAGCGGGGCAGACTTTTACGCTTTGCACAAATGATGTGGAAGGCGACGATCAGATGGTTTCAATAACATATCCGGAATTGCCCAATGATGTTTCGGTGGGCAGTCGTATACTTATCGATGATGGCCTTATTGAGCTCCAGGTGACAGCGGTCAAAAATGATAAGTTCGTATGCGTTGTTCGC
>CAJFNT010000089.1 GCA_904395315.1 uncultured Clostridia bacterium | reverse complement strand
TCATTTTCAATTACACTTCCATCCGGCATCTTATTGCCTGCCGTTACGGAAACAGGTGTAAGAAGTGTGCTATCATAGATCAACATTGCCGCTACTTCCGAAATATTTTCACTGCACTCCGACAAGCTTACCGGTATCTCTATCGTATCACCTGCACTGCAGGACACGTCACCGACCTCAAGCAGAGGCACTTTTTTATCCCTCACCAATACTTCACACGGCAGCTCCGAATATTCCTTAGGACATTCAATGAGCACGGTGCATTTCCGTACCTGTGATCCCGATTGATACTGTTCGCTTTTGTTCAGCCATACTATATTTAGGCTTTCACCATCACTGTACACCGTATATACATCATTCACCGGCAGTCCAGATGACGCAGAAGATGTCATATACGGCTCATCCCATGACAGGGCTATAATGAAGTTATCATAAAAGAAATTTTCTGTATATCCCGGCCCGCTCGGAGAATCCGACTTCCAGCACTCCACAAGCTGAGTCTTTGACATTATCTTTGTAACGTACGGCTCCGTGACATGCTCACTTATCTCATCATAGCCATCATCGGCGCATATAACATTATACGCATACGATAAAGAATACTCGACCTTTTTTACGCCAACTGCCGAAGACTCGCAACACTCCTCATATGTAGCAAATCTCACCGTATCTGTCAGCCCTAAGTCCGCAATCCTGCTGACACCCGGTGATTCCGATGCCTCAGCTTCCTCAGGTCCTAATGCAAAACCCCCAAGTATTGATAGAACGATACCGAATACGGTCAAAAATGAAATAAATGTTTTTTTCATAACGATTTACCTCCCTTAATTGTAACAGAAAACTCTTATACTGAACTGTGATCTTTACGCATTCCGCATGATTGCTGGCTCATTAAACAACTATTTCAATAGGTTATTAAAGTTTATTGTCTAATATCTTCAGCTAACTGTCTTGTTTTAACTATTTTGTATCTCTATCATAACACAATTTACATAATGTGTCAAGCATTTTAAGTGATATTTTACCATACAAACTTGTTCTATTCATCTCCGTTCACAGCTCCTATCACTGCTCGCAGCAGTTCTGTTGTTTTAAATCTTATCTTGACCCCGTCACCATCGGATATGACATCATAGGTGTCGGGGCGAAGCCTGCTTTTAAGTACAGAATCAGCATCTTCATCCAGCTCCGGTTCGCCATCTGTCACGCATAGAGGAGGATACATAACGCACCACCAGTTTCTACCTTCCCCACTCCCGAGAATTATCCTTACTCCCTCATATTCTCCCGCCGGCAAAGTAAGACCTCTGTATGACTTTTCAGGGAATGTGAATATACCGTATTCCGCCTCCGCTCCATAACTATAACCATTCTCCTCAAGCACTTTCTCAGCGGTCTTCTCAGCAGTTTCTGCGAACTCCGCCTCACTCTCTGGTTCGTCTTTTTTCACAGCTTCAAGAACAGCATCACGGACCTTGAGCTTTACCTCCTGATCATCTTCCGAGTCACTGTCCGCCACTATATGGAGTCTTACTATACCCGATCTCAGATCGTCTTCAACGTCCTTTGAATATGCGCATACAGCGCATACAGTTATTGAAACAAGCGCCAATGCAAATACATACCCCTTTAAATTCCATACTTTCATATCATATAAATACCTTTCATCCTGATCTTATTTGCGACGTCACGATAAAATTTTTAACACTTTTAATATTTTTATACATAATGCGCATACTAAGAAAAATATTTGCGCCGCATGGCGCGGAAAGGAATATCAAGATGAAAAAAAAGATCTCTATACTGACAACCGCAGTAATGCTAATGCTTGCTGCTTTTCAATATCCGTCCGTTCGAGTCTATGCAGCATCATCCGATCTTCAGCTGATGGCTCGCGCCGTTAACGGTGAAGCAAGAGGCGAACCTTATGTGGGACAAGTAGCCGTAGCGGCGGTCATATTGAACCGTGTAAAACACGCGTCATTCCCGAATACTGTAGCAGGGGTCATTTATCAACCCGGCGCTTTCACCGCAGTGGCAGACGGTCAGATAAACGCACCGATAGCTGAAGATTCCACAGTATATCAAGCATGCCGCGACGCAATGAACGGATGGGATCCGTCCGGAGGCGCAATATACTATTTCAATCCGGATACGGCAACAAGCTCATGGATATGGTCAAGAGAGCTGATAGTCCAGATCGGCAAACACCGTTTCTGCAGATGATTTGGAGGGTGATACAAATTGACAAAAACAAATAAAATCCACACAGCGGTATATACAGGACTTGGTATCCTTATAGTGATCCTTTCTGTATTATGGTACAGAAGCTACACAAGAGAAAAGGAACTTCGCACCGCTGTTAACAACAACTACGACCGAGCTTTCTTTCAGCTCGCAGACTACGTTACTGACATAGACGCTCTGCTTTCAAAAGCGCAGCTTGCATCTTCACCCGCACAGATGGCATCTATCTCAAACGAGATATTCATGCAGGCAGCGGAAGCCAAATCATGCTTTGGAGAACTTCCGTCGGGAGACACAAATCTTGAAAACACCGCAAAATTTCTATCTCAAGTCGGCGATTATACCTATGTTCTCTCACAGAGCATGATAAACGGTCAAAATATTTCAAACGATGAGTATGACAATCTGAACGCACTGAACGAATATGCCGCGTCACTGAGTAAAAGTCTCGGAGACATAGAGCAAAAAATATACAGCGGGGATCTTAGTTTCAGCACCGCCTCAGTATCCCCGAATGAAGCGATAGCGGCAAGCAGCATTTTCACAGATCTTGAAAACGTCGAAAAATCCTTTGACGGATACCCCGCGCTCATCTACGACGGTCCGTTCTCAGAACACATAGAGAACATGCAGTCATATATGCTCTCATCCGCTCCCGAGCTGACACGCGACGAGGCGCTTGCTAAAGCAAAGGAATTTCTCGGCGAACGCGGAAACGGGCTTGAATATGAGACTGAAATGACAAATACAGCCATAGAAGCGTATTCATTCGGAAAGAACGAAAACGGTTCGCACCTGACCATAAGTATAACAAAAAACGGTGGTTATGTGCTGTATTTCCTTGACAGCCGCGCTGTATCTGTGCAAAACTATGATGTCGCTGCGGCGACAGAATCAGCGATGCGATTTCTTGAAGAACATGGTATAGATAATATGGTCGACAGCTATTATGATGTCAGTGAAAACATTGCGACGATAAACTTTGCATATTCACAAAACGGTACAAAATGTTACAGTGATCTTATAAAAGTCCGTGTCGCTCTCGACACAGGCGAGATAGTCGGCATGGAATGCAAGGGATATCTGATGAATCACCGTGAACGCAACTTGAGCGGAGCTGTGATGACCCTTGAGGAAGCACAGTCACACGTTTCACCTCATCTTAACGTGACTGCCACGACTATGGCAGTGATACCGAAGGATTCAATGCGCGAGGTCCTCTGCTATGAGTTCAAGGGAACGTATATGGATAAAAACTTTATCGTGTATATCAATGCTGAAAACGGTCGCGAGGAAGAAATTCTTTTGCTGATCGAATCCGAAACAGGAGTCCTTACAATATGAATTACCAGCATTTATACAAATGCCGCCAACTGTGGCGGCATTTTATCTACATAATGTTAAAGTGCAGACAAACTCTCTGATAATTTTGTTAAAAATCCCTATTGATTTTTTTGTTCGATGTGCTAAAATATTTTTTGTGTTTTTAATATATATACTGAAAGGATATGAACAACATGGACATAAAAATACTTATAACCAGCATGGTCGAGCTGTTTATTATAATATTTGTCGGCTATTTTATTTACAAGGCAAAAATTGTTGACGATAACTTTGTGAAAAAATTCACCAAGCTCGTGCTCGATGTAACACTTCCGTTTATGATACTCGCTTCGGTTCTAAAGCTTGAAGACCGTCAGGCTCTGCCCGATGTTATAACGGCAATAGCTGTAGCCGCGGCGCTCTTTTTCCTGATACTGCCCGGCATCGGTTATTTGCTCGCAAAACTGATACGCGCAAAAAAAGAACAGATAGGTCTTTACACATTTATGAACGCATATTCAAACGTCGGATTCATGGGATTTCCGGTCATTGCGGCCCTCAGCGGCGCAGTCGGCCTTTTCTATGCCGCAATATTCAATCTCATATTCAACCTGTCTATATATACGCTCGGTATATGGATGATGAACAAGGGGCGGGAAGACGCAACAAAATTTAATGCAAAGCTTCTTCTTTCTCCTGGCGTAATATTATCTCTGCTTGCAATAATAATATATTTTCTCGGAATAAACACAAAAGTACCAGTGATAATAACCGATACGATAGACTCTATAGGTTCTATAACATCACCGGCAGCAATGCTGCTTATCGGCTGCTCCCTCGCGAAAATGGATATCAAAAGTGTATTCAGCGAATATAGAATATATCCGTGGACGATAATAAAACAGCTCATACTTCCTGTGCTGCTTTGGTTCCCGCTGTCTTTAATAATAAAAAATGAACTTGTACTGAATGTTACATATGTATTGATCGCAATGCCTGTGGCAAACAGCGCTGTTTTATTCGCTACCAATTACGGTGGTGATTCTGAACTTGCCGCAAAAGCAACATTTATCACAACGTTGTTCTCTCTTGTAACAGTTCCGGTATGTATACTTATCGTTCAGTCATTAGCCGCCGCGTAATAAATATAAAACTCCGCTGCTCTGGGGCGGTGAATTAAGAAAACATTGAAGCAAGGGACGGTATAGCCAAACGGCTATGCCGTTCTTTGCTGTTTTTGAGTTGTATTT
>CAJFNT010000088.1 GCA_904395315.1 uncultured Clostridia bacterium | reverse complement strand
GAGGCTTTTTGCGGAGGATAGAAAACTTAAAACGGATCAGCTGCTTTTAACGGCGCCTGTATCGGTTAGATCTGTTGTGCTCGGTAAATTCTTTGCTGCGTTTTGTGTGTTGATGGCAGCGATGGTGATAACATTTATTTATATAGTCGTGATCTCATTTTTTGGAACAGTGAATTGGGCTGAGACTATAAGCTGCTATGTGGGATTTATACTTCTATGCACAGTGATACTTTCGATAGGAAGTTTTATGTCTTCTCTTACCGATTCGCAGATAGTTGCCGCGGTATCGACCTATGCGGTGCTGATCGTTACGGTATTTCTCGGCAATATAGCGGGCGCGGCTACAGGAGTGCTGAAAACTGCGTTATTGTGGATATCGCCGACGGAACGTTTTTTGGATTTTGCAATGGGAATACTTGACCCGTCAGCGTTGGTGTATTATTTGAGCCTTACGGTTCTGTTTTTGTTCCTTACCGTTAATGTTACTGAGCGCAGGCGGTTTAAGTGATGAAGAACAAATGAATAATTGATAACGCAGATCCTGCAGTTACCTATAAGAATGAAGACAGAGAGGAACTGATCCAATGAATAGAAAATATAAAGTCATGTCATGGGCCGGCGTGGGTATCGCTGTTGCGCTTTTGATACTTGTTAATATTTTTATGTCGGTTCTTGCCGAGAAGACCCAGATAAAGATCGATCTGACTTCCAATAAGAGATATGAGCTGACAGATGAGACTTACAGTTATCTTGATACTTATACTGCGGATACCGTCATGTATATACTCGCATCCGAAACCGATCAAGACACGAATGCAAGAGCGATCCTTGACCGTTATGTGGCGGCAAACAGCCATATAAAGATCGAAAATATAGATATAGACAGAAACCCGTCATTCGGGCGCGAGTACGTGCAGGATGGAGAAACCATGACAGCTAACTCGGTTATAGTGGTATCGGGTGACCGATCGAGAGTTATTGAGAACTCTGAATTCTATGCAACACAGGATGGACAAATAACAGGACTTAATGTGGAATCTGAGATCACATCAGCTTTGAAATATGTATCATCGGATGAGACCATGAATGCTTATTTCACGACTGGCCATGATGAGCTGGAGTTTGAGGGCGCAAAGAACGCGCTTGAGACGGAGAATTATACTGTATCTGATATTGCGACACTTACAGAGGATATCCCGGAGGATGCGGATCTTCTGATCATACCGCGGCCGATGACAGATCTCACTACGGCTGAGATAGCTAAAATCGATGATTTTGTAAAATCGGGCGGCGCAGTTCAGGTGTATTTGAGCGGAGAATGCTTGGGATTGACAAATCTGTATTCTTATCTTAACACGGCAGGTATCGTTGTAAATGACAATGAGATCGTTGAGAGCAGTTCAAATGCGGTAAGTTCCGGCGGCAACTCATATTTGTTCCTGATGAATTATGTGAGAAATGATGTAACGAGCAGCGTTATATCAAAGGGAAAGGTCTCGGGATATCTGCCGTTCTCAAAATCGCTTGATGCGCTTTATGAGAGCTCCGGTGCCGTTACGGTCAGCTCGTATCTTACGAGCTCGGAAGAGTCATATACATCAACGAACTTTTCACAACCGACTCGTGATACGGCGGAATACGAAGGCGAGTCAAATATCGCTCTTATGTCCGAAAACAGCGACACGGGTGGCAAGATATATGTGAGCGGAACGACTATGCTCCTTTCACAGCCGGTAGAAGATGTAAACGGTATAGGTTTTGCGAATGTGGAGTATTTCACTACGTTGTCAAACAGCATGACAGGGAACGGAGAGACATTTGTAGTACCTGTAAAGAGCGTGGGCGCGGAGACGCTTACGATGAGTCCGGCAGCACAGCGTGTCATATTCACGGTGATCGTTATACTTGTGCCGGCGGCAATGCTTGCGCTGGGAATATTGGTATTCTTTAAAAGGAGGAACATGTGATGGACAATGGCTTAAAAAAGCTTGTCATAGGCGGCGCGGCAGTTCTTGTGCTTGTTGCGGCTACTGCAGTGCTTCTTATGTATGATCCCGATAAAGATGAGCAGAACAGTGCGCCGGAAACAAGTTCATCAGATGTGATATATGAAAACAGCAATGCGGATACTATAACGGTAAAAACAGCTGAACGTGAGACCAGATTCATAAAAAGCGGAGATACGTGGACGATCGAGGGATATGGGAATGATGAGCTTGATGCTACCAAGATCCAGTCGTTTATATCGGGAGCAACTCGGTATACAAGTGATACTGTTATAACCGACGTGCCGGATCTTTCGGAATATGGACTCGATGCGCCGACGGTAACAGTTACTGTTTCCGGAGGCGGTACAACAGACGTTATAGAGATAGGCGGAAAGAGTGCGGTTGAGAACAAGTATTTTGCTATGTATAATGGCACGGTGTTTACAATGCAGGCGGCACAGTATACTAAACTTTTAAGCGAGCCTTCATATTTTACTGAGTTTACCAGGGTGTCTATAAATCCTGACAGCATACAAGAGATAAAGATAGAGAGATCCGATACTACAATAGACATTTATATACCTGAGATAACAAGGCTTGAAGGAAACGTGTGGTATATGAGGTCGCCGTATGAAATGATGGCGAATGATACGTTTATAGATTCTGAT
>CAJFNT010000087.1 GCA_904395315.1 uncultured Clostridia bacterium | reverse complement strand
ATTGCGTCTGCGGTCGTTGGAAGATTTTCTGAATACACAGCTTTGTTACCTTGCAGGATCGTTACATATAGAGTGTCGTATGTATAGTCTGCAACGGCAATAAGTTTGAAATCAACCGTTCCGGTCTCGCTCGATATGCCTGTATCGTTTCCGTTCAGATAAAGCTTTACTCCTGTATCTCCCGCGCCGTCATTGCCGAGGCTTAAAGAAAGAATATCGTTGCCGGAGTTATCTTTAAGAGCAAAATATGTATACAATCCGTCAGCGCTGCCTTGACGTCCGTCAGTATCGGCTGTCATGGACAGATCCATATCGATCTGTACCGGAAATTCTGTGCTCGCAGGGGGTGCAAATTGGACAGACTGTGTCCTGTTTCCGGTTTTGTTGTTTGTAAGAGTAAGTTTACCATCAGAATATACAGCATTGCTTTCACCGTCTGTTGTCCAGCCTTGAGTGGATCGTGAATCAGTGTCGAGATCATACACAATATTTGGTCCGTATGTCGGTTGAGCTGTTTCACCGGTCGGTGCGTCCGTTTCAACAGGTGCCTCTGTTGGGGCGGTCGTAGGCATAGCCTCACTTTGCTGATAGAAGGTGAGGTTGGATAATTCGATAGTGCTACCTTTAGAGGCTCTTAAATATATACCACATACTGTTGACAAGTTGGTGTTTGCAAAGTTTAAATTTGTATATGAACGGACAAACGTTGCATTATTGTGTTCATCTACAGTATACATGTCAACATCTATAGTGTTATCCTTAAAATCAATGAGCGAATGAAATCTTATAGTATATGTTGTGTAAGGTGATGTGTCAGTAGACAGTAACTTCTCAGTTTCGACAGGAAGATTATCGCCTTGATCAGCATCGTCAAAACGCATATTACCACTACTGGTAAGTGTAAATGTCAAAATACTATTTTCGCTTGTCGAATGACCTGCATTATCTTTATCCCCAATAATTTGAACAGATGTGTCGCCACTTACATTTGAAAATTTAATATCAAATTCAGATTCTATATAGTCAGGATTAATGGGATAATCAATTAAATTCCTATCAATGCGAGAATTATCATCATTATTTATAATTGTTAATTTATTGTTTGATAAGTTAATGGAAACATCTTCACGACTGGCACTCCAATTACTTGCATCATTTTCTTCAAGCGTATAATACGGAGTCCTGTTGGGCAAAGAATTGACATGTTCAGTATCATGATTCTCAAACGCCGCAACATGAACCGGGATCGCCGAAACGAGTATAGCGGCGGCAGCGGCGAGGCTTATAAGTTTTTGTCTGTATTTTTTCATTTTATCATCTCTCTCTTTAATTTTTTTAAATATATGATTATCTGATCAAAATTCCTCCTTTCGTGTAAAGAATATCAATGATAAGGCATTGCTGCCGGATTTTCCGGCATGCGGCAGCCGGATCGCCATTGAACCTGCATATGAAAAATCTTGTCACAGGATCCCCTGAAATGAAAATAGAATCCGTGCGGTACCCTTTCGGATAGGCGCAGATATGAAGAAATATTACCGTTATGTAACAAATGATGAATTGAAAATTATGAAAAACGTACTTCATATCTTTTCTTGCCGAATAATTATATATTTTTTGCAGAGATTTGTCAACATGTTTTTTACTGCTTATCCGATTTTTCATAAAAATGGTTGGTTTTTCTTTATAAAAGAATGATCTGCTTTGTAAATCGACCACATAAAATCAAAGAAATATCATCTCGAAGAAAACTGTTTGTAATGCCTGTGTAAAAACCGGTCATATGTATTGACATTTGCATGATCACGGTGATAGTATATATATGTACATAACGGTGAAGGAAGTGTGATTGTCATGATGAATGAATTTATATGCTCACGCGGGGGAATGAAAATATACGGCAGATCATATGTGCCGGATACCGGAGCTAAGAACTATCCGACAGTTATAATGTGTCATGGATTTAACGGGAGCTATGCCGGTAACGTCAAATACGCCGATATTTTGGCGCGAAACGGTTTTGCGTGCGTGATGTTTGATTTTTGCGGGGGAAGTCTTAGATCGAGAAGTGACGGGGATATGACCGATATGACTGTTTCATCCGAGGTGGATGACCTTAAGTCTGTGATCGCATACACCGGGGAGCTTGAATTTGCTGACACAAAGAATATTTTTCTTATGGGCAAGAGCCAGGGAGGGGCAGTGGCCGCGCTCACGGCTGCGGATATGCCGGATAGGATAAAAGGTCTGATGCTTCTGTATCCCGCGTTTATGATACCGGCTGCTGCAAGACGCATGAAGGAAAAATTTGATGTTGTTCCGGAAACGTATGAGATGCTTGGCGGGGTAGTGGGCAGATCGTATTTTTACGAGGCATTGGGACTTGATATGTCAAAATGTTTTACTTACGGTAAGAATGTTCTTATTATCCAGGGAGACAGCGATGATATAGTTCCGCTTGTTTCATCGAAACGGGCTGCTATGAAATATCCTTCGGCTGAGCTCAGAGTTATCGAAGGCGCGGGACACGGTTTCAAGGGTGAAACAGTAAAGAAAGCGTGTGCGATGATGATCGATTTTTTGAAACGAAATACATGAATTGCTCCAAAAGGTAAACAAAAACATCGTATATTTATATTGACAATATAACACATAAAAGGTATAATATTATATAGTTATTAAAATATAAAGGGGTGTTTATTTTATGAATTTGGATATGCTTCATCCTGCCGATCAGCTTGTGATGTTCATGGAGCGTATATATGGCTACGGCATGACGACCACATCCGGAGGCAATTTGTCGATACTCGATGATAACGGCGACATCTGGATAACTCCCGGCTCGATCGACAAGGGCAGCCTTTCGCGCAGAGATATGATGTGCGTGAAGCCGGACGGCACGATAATCGGGAGACATAAGCCATCGAGCGAGTTCCCGTTCCATCAGCATATATATAAGACGAGACCTGACATAAAAGCGGTGCTTCACGCGCATCCGCCGGCTCTTGTGGCTTTTTCTATAGTCCGCAAACTGCCGAGCACAAATCTGATCCCGAACGTTAAGTTTTCGTGCGGAGAGATAGGCATGGCCAAGTACGGACTGCCGGGATCACAGGATCTGGGAAATAAGATCAGTGAAGAATTTGAAAAGAGATTCAACACTGTTATACTTGAGAACCATGGTGTTGTTATAGGCGCAAAATCGATGTTTGACGCGTTCAAATCGTTTGAAACTCTTGATTTCAGCGCGAGACTTGAGATCGATGCACGTTCAATAGGGACACCCAATCCTCTCGCACCCGAGCAGATAGACTGGTATAAGTCAAGACAGTATGTTGTAATGGATGAATTCGTTGAAAAGCATATGTCGAGCGAGGAAAAGGATATACGCCGCAATATGTGTAAATTCATCAAAAGAGCGTATGATCAGGAGCTGTTTACGAGCACGCAGGGAACATTCTCGCAAAGATTCGGCGAGGACGGGTTCATAATAACTCCGTCGGGAATGGACAGAAAATATCTTGAGCCGGAGGATCTTGTAAAGATCGCGGGGAATTACAAAGAGATGGACAAAGTTCCGTCAAGGAGCGTTGCGCTGCATCAGGAAATATACAGACAGCATCCGCATGTGAATTCGATAATCATAGCGCATCCGCCGTGCATGATGGCGTTCGCTGTAACGGATACGCCTCTTGATTCAAGAACGATACCGGAGAGCTATATACTTATGCGCAATATCCCGAAGCTTGATTTTGGCACAAATTATCTCAAGCCGAAAGAAACCGCCGCTGTATTTAAGGAAAACACGCCTATCGCGCTGATAAAGAACGACTGCGCCATAGTTACCGGCGACAGCCTGTTAAACGCGTTTGACCGTCTTGAAGTGGCAGAGTACAGTGCCCGCGCTATAATCGCCGCGCGCGGTCTCGGAGATGTTGTAGCGATAAATGATGAAGAAATAGCGGACATAGAGGAAGCTTTCCATCTTCCTAAATGATCGGATGTAAACATATACAGCGGAGGCGTTATGCTTCCGCTGTTTTTAGTATGCAAACGGCTGACGTCTGAATTCTGTCGGGTTAAGCCCGGTGTATTTTTTAAACATCCGGCTGAAATACAGCATATCATTGTAACCGATCGCGTGGGCGACCTCACCTATGGGCAAAAGAGTGGAAAGCAAAAGCTTTTGCGCGTGTTCCATTCTTATCTTTGTGTGAAATTGCTGCATTGTCATGCCTTTTTCTTTTTTGAACAGAAAGGCCATATGTTTATAGCTCAAAAAGAAATGTTCTTCGAGTTCAGCCGCTGAAAATGGGCGAGTATGGTTTTCAGAAAGATATTCGCATATATCATCGATCACGGTATGAGGCGTGACCGCTTTTTTGTGATAAAATGCGATCTCACTTAAAAGCGAGAACAGCATTGCATGTTCATTCCACTTCCTTTCAGCATCTTCCGATCCGTAACTGTCTATAAGATTTGAAAACAGCCGGACAGCCTCGCTCTTTTGCATCCCCGACAGCTTTTTCGGCAGCTCCATTGTGCTGCCGCCGCTTGGACTATGCGCTCGGAAATGCGCGAAATACCATTCGGTACCGCGCCGTATCTCGTATTTTCCGTAATGATGCACGCCGCTTTTAAGAAAAAATATATCTCCGGCGCCGACTTCATGATCAATGCCGTCTTCTGTAACATATATTGTGTCATTTATTCCGTATATAATGACGTGAAAATCTGTGATCCTGTCGGCATGGAAAAACGGCTCATGCGCGAGAAGATGGCCGCAGGAGAGCAGCAACGGCATTTCAGTGTTTGATAAAATGAGTTCATTCACGATGATCCTCCATATAAATGCGATATTAATCCATTGTTTTATTGATTTATAAGTATTATACTACATATTAGAAAGAATTGCAAGCGTTTCGCGACCGCCTACACCTATTTTTCAAGGAGGGAAATTCGAATGATATTTAAAAGGACTATCTGCGCCGCGGCTGTTTCCGCTCTGCTGGCACAGTCTGCCGCATTGACAGCGTTTGCGTCATACGGCTTCGATGAAGCGTCGGGGACATACAGCTGGGATTTTTCCGATCGTGTGACCGAGACTGTTTCGGAGGCGCAAACGGTGGATTATGAGGGACTTAAGATACATCTTCAGCAAGGGGACAGCATCAATGCCGTGGATGGGGTAGTGTTTGCGCAGAACGGTGAACAGGGGACAAGGTGTGTTGAATACACCCCGGAGTACGACGGAGTGATGAATGTTGTGTATTATATGAACAATAATGCCTCAAAGTATATGTATTCATATATATACGACAGAACCGCGGGAGAGATCGTAACTCAAACGACTACCGGAGGAAGAGTTGACGCTGAGCTGAGCGCGGTCTGCGCTGCGGGACATACTTATTACATGTATTCCACTGGCAACGGAAACAATAATTACGGATAGCAAATAAAACTGGTAACATATACTGCGCCGGAGCTTGGGGAGCAGCCTGACCCGATGCGCACCTATTATTATCCTCTCGATGCGGACACATCGGACAGCGGGATAACATTTTCAGGAGAATACGGGTATGAGTCTGGACAGACAGGAAATTCGGTAAGCTTGAACGGCGGCTATGCCCGGCTTGATGAGTTCCCGCTGACTTCAAGCTTCACTTTTTCGGCTTGGATCAAGCCTGACGCCTTGTCGTCATGGGAACGTATATTCGATTTCGGCAGCGGCACGGACAGTTATATATTTCTGACTGTAAACGAAGGCTCGGGTCTGCCGAGACTTGCCGTCAAAAACAGCGGCGAAGAGGAGAATATAACATCCTCCGCAGCGCTGCAAAATGACGTGTGGGCATATGTAACGGTCACAATGACAGGATCAATGGCATCATTGTACATAAACGGAGAAAAAACCGCGTCCGGACTTATACGGACACCGATCTCAAATCTTTCGGGAAGCTCTTATAATTATATAGGGAGATCGCAGTACTCGTCAGATCCTAATTACAGCGGATGTATAGATGAGATAGAGATATATAACTATGCGATGACAGAAACTGAAATAACTGAAAGAATGAAAGCGACTGCGGCAGCCGTAGCCGGATTTGACGAGATAACGGCAGAGATAGAAACAGGTGAGACCCCCCATTTGCCGTCATATGTCGATGTCATCTATGAAAATGGTATGACCGCAAAAGCGTCGGTGGTCTGGGAAGCCTCAGAGCCGATCATGACAAAAGGAGAACACACTGTAATGGGAAAAACTATCATAGCGGGAACTGAATATAATGTTAAAGCCAAGGTAAATGTTACAAGCGATTCGCTTGATGACAATTATTCGGTAACGCGAAGCCTGAATTTTGTTCAGAATACCGGAACGGCTTTCGTTGAAGCGATATGCGATGTATATACAGAGATCAGTGATGAGCTGACATTGACACTCACGGTAAGCGGCGGGGACGGAACTGAGCCTGAAAGTTATGAGAAATCGTTCGTTCCGTCAGCGGGCGGAAGCTCGGTATCGGTAAAGGCGGAGCTGCCGGGAAATGACGCGGAGTATACCGTTACATCGCAGCTTGTAAAAAAAGAGACGGGTGATCCGATAACCTTAGAAAAATCAAGATCAATAACGCTTTCATCTAATTATGCCGATACAGAAGATATAGAGCTGCGAGACGGGAGCCTGTTTTACGAGAGCGCCGAGACGGGCCTTGAATATGTGAAGTCGATAGATGTTGACAGACTCCTCGCTCCATCATATGAGATGCACGGACTTGAAGCTCCGAATGGCGCTGTGAGATACGGCGGTTGGGAGCGTAAGGGCGCAAACAACTGGACGAGCAGCGGCGGAAGCGAGACATATACTCTGGCGGGACATTCGCTCGGGCATTGGATGAGCGCGGCGGCGGTATTCTACCGTGAGACAGGCGACACAGAGATCCTTGATATGCTTGATTATGCTGTTGACAAGCTCTATGAGCTTCAGGCGCAGACCGGTTCGGGATATATCGGCGGATGTGAGGAGGAAACATTTCTGAAGTGTTTTGCCGGTGATACGGATTGGGCAAACGGATATTGGGTGCCATGGTATGGCGTGCATAAGATATATCAGGGACTTCTTGACGCTTACGATTATGCCGATAATTCAAAGGCATTCACTGTCCTGAAGAAATTTGTCGACTGGGCGGTCGATGGAACTGCGGGATTGTCGGATCAGCAGATGCAGAGTGTTTTGAATGTGGAATATGGCGGCATGAATGAGATATTTGCGCGGATGTATGAAATAACCGGTGATGAGGAGTATCTGAACACCGCGGTGAGATTTACCCATGATTCGATATTGGATCCGCTTATAAACGGACGCAATGAGCTTACGGGTCTTCATGCTAACACTCAGATACCTAAGATAGTGGGGGCGGCTGAAATTTATGAGCAGGATCCGGAGGGACATGCCGGCTACAGGACAGCCGCTGAAAATTTCTGGCATTTTGTTAATGATGACCGTGGGTATGTAATAGGCGGAAATTCCATCTCGGAACATTTTGAGGCGGAAGGCGCGGAAACGCTCGGGATAAAGACATGCGAAAGCTGTAACACATATAATATGATGCGTCTTACGGAACACCTGTTCTCATGGGAACACGATCCGGAGTATATGGACTGGTATGAGAAGGCGCTGTATAATCATATTCTCGGTCAGCAGGATCCGGAAACGGGTGAGAAAATGTATTTTGTGTCCTTATTGCAGGGACATCACAGAGTGTACGAGATCAAGGATGAATCGTGGTGGTGCTGCACAGGCACAGGCATGGAGAATCCGGGCAGATACACAAGAACAGCATATTATGAGGACGGGGACGAGCTCTATGTAAATCTCTATATGCCCGGCAGCTACACCTGGGAAGAAAAAGGGCTTGAATTTAATGTGGAGACAGATTATCCTTATTCCGATAAGATAAAAATTACGGTAACGGGCGGTTCCGCGGATGCGGCGATAAAGCTGCGCGCTCCCGGATGGCTCGAAAGCGCGATGACGGTTTCGGCTCATGGTGAAACATATAGCTCTAACGGAGGAGAGTATCTCACGGTCCCCGGCGCGTGGAGCGAGGGCGATGTTATCGAGATAACAATACCGATGGCGGTGCGCGTTTATAACTCAAGGACGGACGGGCAGATAGCTTATGAATACGGTCCTGTTGTGCTTGCCGCGGATCTTGGTCCTGTCGCAGGCGCTGCGGGAGTTGAGGAAAATATCTCGAATGAGACAAGGATAGACAGTGTTACGGCTGATGTCCCGTATATCGTGACCGGAGGAGCGGATCCTAAGGATATGGTCACAGCGACAGATGCGTCCAAACTTACATTTAAAATAGATGGACATTACAGCTCAGATGGCGAGGGTATAATGCTTAAACCGTTTTTTGAGATACATCATAGTTTTCATAACGTATACTGGAATCTTGACTCGGGCGGAGACGAATATGAGATGTGGCTCAATGATATAACGATAGACAGGGTGGAGCCTGACGGCCAGCAGGATGAGATAGGTCATGAGCTTATATCTGAAAGCTCACATCAGGGCACGTTTACGAGCGGAACGAGCAGTTACAGTTATCGTGACGCGTTTGGCAGCGCGGACGCGTATTTCCAATACACGATGAAGGTCAACGGTGACAGTCAGAATTATCTGTTTGTGCGTTACTGGGGAAGCGATGTTCCGTTTACAAAAGAAGGCGTACAATACACACGTGATTTCAATATATATGTCGATGGGGATCTTGTAGCCTCACAGGTGATAAATAACGATAAACCAAATTCGCCGTATGATGTGTTTTATGATCTGCCGCGGGAATATACTGACGGCAAGGATTATATAACAGTCAGATTTGCGGTCAAGAACGCCTCAACATGCGCGGGAGGTATGCTGCAGATGCGGACGACAACTGCAAATACTCAAAGCGCAGATCTTCCGTCATCGTTTAAGGTCTCAAATGATACAGGAAAGATAACATATACATCTGTATACGATGACACGTACGGGTGCGATATGTATGTGGTTCTTTATGATAAGAATGAAAAGCTTATCGGCATCAAGAAGAACGAGGCTTCCGGAGAGTTTGAGGCTGCGGAGGGAACATATAAAGTCAAGGCGTTCTTCTGGAACGGAATGGAGCCTGAATACGGAAGTGTATCATATGATGTCACTGTTTAACAAAAAAGATTCACTTAAACAGTGAAAAAACAATAATTAATAGATACGTATGGCAGATATGCTTGATTTTTTCGGGCGTGTCTGCTATTATTTTAAGGGAGCAAACGCTCTTAAAGTATTTTTGATGAAAGGATATATCATGAATAAAATAGTGATCAATGAAAAGCATAGGATCGCAAAGATGAGTCCGATGCTTTATGGTATATTTTTTGAGGATATAAATTACAGCGGTGACGGAGGACTTTACGGAGAACTCATAGCAAACAGGTCATTTGAATATTATGACCGTGACGGCAGAGTTGACAAGCACAAAATGTGCTGGGTGAGCGACGGCGGGACTCTGTTTGAGATCAGCAATGGATCTCCTCTTAATGAGGCTCAGACGCATTGCGCGGTTTTAAAAGGAACTGTGAGAAATTTAGGATTTTGCCGTGAAGGCTTTTCAGTGGGTGAAAACGGATCATTTGATTTTAGGATGATCGCGGCGGCAGCCGGCGCTGATGTAACAGTAAGGATCGTGGGAAAAGGGGAGACCCTTGCGGAGAAAACAGTGCGTGTGAGCAATGAGGACTGGAGCGAGCACAGTTTTTCTCTTGCTGTCAAGTCTGCATGTGAGCGGGCGTATCTTGAGATATCATCTTCAGATACGGTAAGGCTCGCGTTTACATCGCTGTTTCCGGGAGAAACCTACAAGGGACGTGTAAACGGGATGCGTAAAGATATTGCGGAGATGATCGAGGAGCTGCATCCTGCGTTTATGAGATTCCCGGGAGGATGCGTGGTCGAAGGCAGGAGCTTTGAAAACATGTACTGCTGGAAAGATACCGTAGGCCCTGTCGAGAAACGAAGAACAAATTGGAACAGATGGCAGATGGAGGAGTACAGCCAGGAGTGCAGGGATGCTGCCGATTATTTTCAGTCATACGGGATAGGCTTTTATGAATACTTCTTGTTTTGTGAGGATATAGGCGCTATACCGGTTCCTGTTGTGAACTGCGGAATGACATGCCAATGGCATGAAGGGCTCACCGTCGGCTTGGACAAACTCAAGAAGTGGGTGGATGATGTTATAGATCTTGTTGAATTCGCCAATGGATCTGTCACATCAAAGTGGGGTGCAATACGCGCTGAGATGGGGCACCCGGAACCATTCGGACTTGAATATATCGGTATAGGAAACGAGCAGTGGGGGACAGAGTACTTTGAGAGATATGAGATATTCGAGAAGACGCTTTCGGAACATTGTCCGGAGATAAAGCTTATCGTGAGTGCCGGCTGGACTGACAGTGGAGAAGAATTCGACACTGCGATGGATTGGATGCGCGGAAACAAGGGCAGGGCGTATGCCGCTGATGAACATTTTTACAAGTCTCCTGAATGGTTTATGGATAATGTGTCAAGATATGATGATTATGACCGCTCGCTTCCAAAGGTGTTCATCGGCGAATATGCCGCACACACCGATATGGATGTGCCGAAACGACGCTGTAACTGGCAGGCCGCGCTTTCGGAGGCAGCATTTTTGACCGGAGTCGAAAAAAATTCGGATCACGTGGTAATGACATGCTATGCTCCTCTTTTGGCGCGCGAGGGCCATCAACAGTGGCAGCCGGATCTTATATGGTTTGACAGCTCACGTGTATACGGAACTCCGAGCTATTATGTGCAGAAATTGTTCTCTGTGAACTCTGGAGGATCTACAGTGCATGCTGAGGCTGACTGCCCGGAAATAAAGATCTCCGCGAATGTTTCTGAGGACGGCACTGAATTGATCCTGAAAGCTGTGAACGCTTCTGATAAAGATATAGATGTAGAAATAATTCCGGATGAGAAATACAGCGTATGCAGCGTAACAGAGCTCGCGGCAAGACCTGAAGATGAGAATTCGATGGATGCGCATACAAAAGTCAGTCCTGTGGAAAGTGTTTTAAATATCGGGGCAGCGCACAGATTAAAGGCGTACAGCCTGAATGTGTTCAAGTTTACAAGATAATAGAAGAAAACATTGAAAGGAGTAATTATATAATGAAAGTAGCGGTTACATATGATAATGGAGAGGTGTTCGGACATTTTGGACACACAGAGCAGTTCAAGATCTATGAGATCGAGAACGGAGAGGTGAAAAATGCTGAGGTAGTGCCGACAAACGGAAGCGGTCATGGAGCGTTGGTAGGTTTTTTGGCTGCTCACGGTGTCGATACACTGATATGCGGCGGTATAGGCATGGGTGCGAAGAACGCGCTTGCCGAGGCGGGGATAATGCTGTTCGGCGGAGTGGCGGGCGACGCTGACACGGCAGTGGACGAGCTTCTGAAGGGAACGCTGAGTTTTAACTCGGATGTGACATGCTCGCACCATCATGATCATGGTGAAGGTCATGACTGCGGCAGCCATGACCATGGATGCGGCGGCCATAACTGCGGAGAAACCATATAAAACAACTGCGCCGACCCGGGTATTTCAGGGTCGGCGCAGTTTGGTATACAGATAAAACAGTTGAAGATTATTTAAAAATTATACAAGGTAAAGCAGATCGGTATAGGTTGGGAATGGCCAGTATTCCTTTGCGACCATTGTTTCAAGTGTATCTGCTGTCTTTCTCAGTGAATCCATTGCCGGTATGACGTTAGTAACATAAAACATACCGCATTTGAACGGATCCTCATCCACGCTCGGGGTAGCTTTTACTTCAGCTTCAAGCGCGTCGATCTTTGTCATAAGATCTTCTGTAAGTGAGTTTAATGTCTTCGCAAGTTCAGTTTCATGCGCGGCTTCTATTCCGATAGCTTTCTTAGCTGAAACATTTTCAACAACGAACTTTGTATATTTGAGACAAGCTGGAAGGATCTCCTGCTTAGCCATATCAAGCATTGTTAAAGCCTCAATATTAAGCTTCTTATCATATTCCTCCATCATGATGTCTGTTCTTGTTGTTGTTTCGGTCCTTGTGAATACACCATGTCTTTCAAAAAGCGAGAGTGAAAGTTCTGACTTGAACAGCGGCATAGCTTCCGGAGTGGTCTTCAGATTTGAGAGACCTCTGCGTTTTGCTTCTTCCACCCATTCATCGCTGTAGCCGTTTCCGTTGAATATTACTCTGTCATGCTTCTTAAAGAGGTCTATAGCAATCTCGAGAGCCTTTGACTTAACGTCATCACAGCCTTCAAGTCTGTCTGCGCATTCGCTTAAAGTGTCAGCGAGTATAGTATTAAGAACTATATTGATACCTGATATTGACTGTGCCGAGCCGGGCATTCTGAACTCGAATCTGTTTCCTGTGAACGCAAACGGCGAGGTTCTGTTTCTGTCTGTTGTGTCTTTCTTAAGGATCGGGATAGCCTCGATACCTGTTTCAAGGAATTCACCCGCTACGCTGTCTTCGTGTTTACCGGTCTTGAGCTCTTCAACTACCTGAGCAAGCTGGTCGCCAAGGTATACTGATACGATAGCCGGAGGCGCTTCGTTCGCTCCGAGTCTGTGGTCATTGCCCGCTGTGGCAACAGAAAGTCGTAAGATATCAGCATATTTATCAACGGCTTTTATAACTGCTGCGAGGAAAAGAAGGAACTGAACATTTTCGATCGGATGCTTTCCGGGTTTGAAAAGCAGTTCGCCATCGGAGGTTCCGATCGACCAGTTGTTATGCTTACCTGAACCGTTGATGCCTTCATAAGGCTTTTCGTGGAGCAGACAGTGGAATCCATGACGGTCCGCAACCTTTTTAAGTATTTCCATTGTAAGCTGATTATGGTCAGCGGCTATATTTGTTGTTGAGAATATAGGAGCGATCTCGTGCTGCGCCGGAGCCACCTCGTTGTGTTTTGTCTTTACAAACACGCCGAGCTTCCAAAGCTCTTCATCGACCTCTTTCATGAAATCTGATACGCGTTCCTTGATCTGACCGAAATAGTGGTCGTCAAGCTCCTGTCCTTTCGGAGGCATTGCGCCGAAAAGCGTTCTGCCGGTGAGGATAAGATCCTTTCTCTGATTTCTAAGCTTCTTGTCAACGAGGAAATATTCCTGCTCAGGTCCAACGTAGGAAACTACTCTTGCCGGTTCTTTGCCGAAGAATTTCAATACTCTTTTAGCTTCCTTGTTGATCGCTTCCATTGAACGGAGAAGCGGAGTCTTTTTATCGAGCACCTCGCCTGTGTATGAGATGAACGAAGTAGGGATGTAAAGTGAATTGTCTTTTATAAATACAAAAGATGTAGGATCCCATGCAGTGTATCCTCTCGCTTCAAATGTGGCTCTGAGTCCGCCCGAAGGGAATGATGACGCGTCAGGTTCACCCATTACAAGCTCCTTGCCGGAGAATTCCATAATAACGGTCCTATCCGACGTGGGTGTTATGAATGAATCATGCTTCTCGGCAGTAGAGCCGGTCATGGGCTGGAACCAATGTGTAAAATGAGTGCATCCGTTTTCGATAGCCCAGTCCTTCATGGCATTCGCAACAACATCGGCAACGCCTATATCGAGCTTTGTTCCGTCGTTGATAGTCTTTAACAGCGACTTGTATGTCTCCTTAGGGAGGCGCTCCTTCATTGTTGGAAGATTGAATGTCTTGCAGCCAAAGATCTCAGCCACATTTCCGTTTTTCATCATAATAAATACCTCCTGAACGTGTGTACGTTTCCTTGAAATTATACGCGCTTCGGCTTTCACCGCTAAAAAAACTTAGCGCAGGCTAATTTTTTGGAATTTATTAAAAAAAGTGTTTTATATCTATTCAATATAAAACACCCTTGTCTTAATCCGTACCCGTTAATTTAATTATGCTTTTATTATACCACTTTTTTTGAGAATGTCAATATGCAAAGTGCTTGAATCATTAAATTTGTTAAAATATATATTTGTGCAAGATTACAGACTGTGGTATAAAAACACGGCGGAGCCTTAGCTGCCGCCGTGTCTGATGTATTAGTCGTTATCAATATCCCACGATATGATCGTTCCGTCCGCTGCAAGTATCTCGGCGGAATACTCGGTTCTGCCCTGTCTGAATTCTATCTCGTATACAAATTTGCCGTCGTCATAGTCACTGTGTGTTTCGGTGAATGTGACATCGGCTGCGGTAAGCCCTGCCTTTTCGAGGGCTATTTCCTTTGCTCTGTCAAGGCCTATGTCGTTTGGATTGCTGCCGCTTGAGATCGTGCCGCCGCTGCCGCCGCTTTGACCGTTTCTGAATGTGTCGACATCCCAGGAGCGTATCGTACCGTCTGCCGCGAGTATCTCAGCGGAATATTCGGCGCTGTCTGTGTAGAATTCGATGTCATATTCACGAACTCCATCGTCTCTCTCGAGTCTCTCCCTTGTGAAAGTTACATCTGAAGCGGTAAGTCCCGCCTTTTCAAGAGCTATCTCCTTTGCTCTGTCAAGTGAGATCTCTCCTGACTGAGGTGTTACAGCTGGAGCGCTGCTTGAACCGCTTTGCGTATTGCCTGACGAGCCGCCCGGAACTATAATATCGGCATCTGTTACAGTTGTATTTTCAGCTTTCAGTTCGATCTTTTTCTCATCCTCATACCAGTACACAGTCTTTCCCATGAGTTCGCCTATGGCGCGCACGGGAAGATAAGTAGTGCCTTCGTAGAGAAGAGGATATACGGTCTCTCCGTTTGCGTTTTTGAATGTGCGCGTTTCGCCGTCAATAACTATAGTAAAATCCGGACGGAGCTCACATTCTACTTTCTGAATGATTGTCGTCGCGGAAACTCCGGCGATGATGCCTGCCGTACAAAGACCTATAGCCGCGAGCAGGGTTACTTTCTTTTTCAACATAATGATCATCTCCTTTTAAATCATCACATGGTATTGACCATGTTACGGTTTATAAAGTGCAAGGTACCGTTGTCGGTATTTCCATCGTGTATTGTTGCTTTGACGGGAATTAAGCGGCACCCGCCGCTTGTAGAGGCGGGGACGTCTTAGGTTGGTAAAGAAATCTTATGTCCGATTCTAAATTTGTTCTTTTTTATATTATACCTTACGGGTGGGAATTTGTCAACAATTTTTTTGTAAATTGTTGATTTTTATTATTTACTTATTTTTTTAAATATGATATAATTGACGATACAAAGTTTTCTTAATAATCATTGATTACATAGTGTTCTATTATGAAAGGGGATCGTTGAATGAATATCAAATGGGATGCGGAAGGATATATACAAAATTTTGGCTTTGTTCATGAGTATGGAAAAGATGTTATATCGCTCATAGACGCGCCAAAGGGCAGTTTTGTTGTCGATCTTGGCTGCGGTAACGGAGCTCTTACAAAGAAACTTCAGGAGAATGGTTATGACGTGTTGGGCGTGGATGCTTCGTCTGATATGATAGAGGCTGCAAAGAAAATCCATCCGGATATAGATTTTATTTGTGACGATATTTTGTCGTTCAGTCTTGAAGAAAAGGCTGATGTCATATTTTCCAATGCTGTTATGCACTGGATAGATAAAGAAAAGCAGGAGAAGGCTGCATATAATATTTTTTCACAGCTCAAACCGGGTGGGAATTTTGTATGTGAATTTGGAGGAAAGGGATGCGCGGAAACGGTACATGTCGAACTTGAAAAACTGTTTGCGAAACGCGGGCTTAAGTATAAGCGCGCTTTCTATTTCCCGACAATAGGAGAGTATGCGCCTATACTTGAAAAAGCCGGCTTTATCATTCGCTGCGCGGTCCTTTTTGACAGACCGACACCGCAGAAGACCGAGGATGGATTAGCGGACTGGATACGTATGTTTAACAAAACACCATTTAAGGGAATATCAGATAAAGAAAAAAAAGAAATAATATCGGAGGCATGCGAAGATCTTCATTCTGTTTTGCATAAGGATGGGAAATGGATAGTGGACTATGTTCGTATTAGAATAAAAGCTGAAAAACCATTGGAAATATAAATAAAAAACGGTACCGTTGGTTTTGCTTAACGGTACCGATATATTTTGATATGAATAGGCAAAACAAACAAAAATAAAATATGGTTTTTGTAGAAAACATAGATTGTTATAAATGCACAAAAAAACTGTTGACAAAAAGAATACGATCTGGTATTATAGGCAATGTAAGGCTGATGCCTTTTAAGACGGGATAATACAATTAAATTTATTGGGATGTTACCGATAACACGGGCTTAACCAACTAACGCTATGCTATTAAAGGAAATGATAGGATATTTGTTTGGGTTGGTTTTTTTATGCATTTTTGGAGTATAGGATCATGAGGATAAAGAAAATAATAAATAATAACATTGTGAGCGCAAACGATATAAACGGAAGAGAACTTATTGTTTCCGGAAAAGGCATAGGCTTTGGGAAAAAGGTCGGAGATGAGATATCAAAATCTGATATTAGAAAGATATATAGGATGACGAGCTCCGATCTTCAGAGACGATTGATAGAACTTCTTGATGAGATGCCATACGAGCATCTTAAACTCGCGGATGAGCTTGTTGATGATATAAAAGAGAACATTCCGCACAAGCTAAACGAGGGACTTCTTCTCACACTTGCCGATCATGTGAGTTTTGCAATACGAAGAAAACAGAATGGGCTTGAATTTACAAACACCTTACTCGATTCGATCATGACATATTATCCCGAGGAGTATGAAGAGGGGGTTAGATGTTTGGAAATAATAAAAGATAAGCTGGATATTGAACTGAAGATCGATGAGGCCGGATTTATAGCAATGCATATAGTGAACGCCGAATTGAATACAAAAATGGATGAGATGTATGAGATAACCGGATTTATCGAAGAATGCGTCAGAGTTGTAGAGTATTATTATGACCGTAAGTTTGATCGAAAATCTCTTGCGTTTAGCAGATTTATGGTGCATTTGAGGTATTTTGCACAGCGTTTGTTTACAGGAAATGTGCTTGAAACAAATGAAGAAGCAGGTGATGCGACATTTAGACGGCTTATAAAACAGACGTGTCGTACACATTATAAGTGCGCGGAGTGTATAGCGGAATATATTAAAAATAAATATGAACGAGATGTTTCTGAAGAAGAACTTATATATCTGACTATACATTTAAAAAGAATAAATTTACGCAGTGATTAAATGTAGATTCCGGCCGGGTCTGCATTTAGCTATATAATTTTATGTCTGTTGAAATACGGACGGAAAGGGGAATCTTATAATGAAAGACAAGATTTTTGGAGTGTTGCAGAGAGTGGGCCGGTCGTTTATGCTGCCCATAGCTTTGTTGCCTGTAGCGGGGCTTCTGCTCGGTATAGGAAGTTCGTTTACAAATGAAACTATGCTTGAGGCATATCATTTAACAGGGATCATACACCCGGGAAGTTTGTTATATACATTGCTTGACATAATGAATAAGGCTGGAAGCGTTGTGTTTAATAATCTTGCTTTGCTGTTTGCCATGGGCGTAGCAATAGGAATGGCAAAAAAGGAAAAAGAAGTTGCGGCGCTTTCCGGTGCTATAGCATATCTTATAATGAATACAGCGATCAGTGCGCTTATTTCAGCTCGTGGCGGTGTTGAGGCAATGGCAGCAAATTCAACCACAGAGGTGCTTGGTATAACCACTCTTCAAATGGGTGTTTTTGGCGGAATAATAGTAGGACTGGGCGTTGCAGCTTTGCACAACAGATTTTATAAGACTCAATTACCGCAGGTGCTTTCATTTTTCGGAGGGACAAGGTTTGTTCCTATTATTTCAAGTGTAGTTTTCCTCGGAGTTGGTATATTAATGTTCTTTATATGGCCTGTTATACAGCTTGGAATATCAAAACTCGGAGCGCTTGTTCTCTCGTCAGGATATGCAGGAACGTGGATCTATGGAATAATAGAGCGAGCGCTTATACCGTTTGGATTGCATCATGTGTTCTATATGCCATTCTGGCAGACGGGAGTAGGCGGAGAAATGGTTGTTGACGGCACACTTATACAAGGTGCGCAGAATATATTCTTTGCTCAGCTCGCATCACCCAATACCATGGAGTTTTCTGTGGAGGCTACAAGATTTATGGCAGGTAAGTTCCCGTTTATGATATTCGGACTTCCCGGCGCTGCTTTTGCAATGTACAAGTGTGCAAGACCTGAAAAAAGAAAGGTCGTTGGCGGACTCCTAATATCAGCAGCGCTTACCTCTATGATTACCGGTATTACAGAGCCGCTTGAGTTTACGTTTCTTTTTGTAGCTCCGCTGATGTATGCGGTACATTGTGTATTGGCTGGACTGTCATATATGCTTATGCATATTTTCAACGTCGGCGTAGGTATGACATTTTCAGGAGGCCTAATAGACATGACCTTGTTCGGTGTATTGCAAGGCAATGCAAAGACACATTGGATATGGATAGTTATTGTCGGAGTAGTATACTTTGTTCTTTATTACCTTGTGTTCTCGTTTATGATAAAGAAATTTAACTACAAAACACCGGGACGCGAAGCGGATGATGAGGAAACGAAACTCTACACGCGCGCTGATGTAAACGCAAAAAATGCTGATAAGGGAACCGGCGAAACAACAGGCGGGGATATAAAGGATATGACAAGCGCCCTTATCCTTAACGGGCTCGGGGGCAAGAGCAATATTTCTGATCTTGACTGTTGTGCCACAAGACTTAGAGTCACGGTCAGAGATGCTGAAAAGGTGACGGACAGTATGCTTAAATCAAGCGGGGCCTCCGGTGTGATACACAAGGGCAACGGTGTTCAGGTCATTTATGGACCACAGGTCTCAGTGATCAAGTCAAGGCTTGAGGATTTCATAGAGAAGCTTGATACTGATACAGCTCCTATTGATGACGGTGTAGACATAAGTAAGTCTGAAAAACAGGTGAAAGAAAAAAATGAGAAAAAGTCGGGAGGATTTGAAATAAAATCTCCGTTGAAGGGAAGAATAATTCCGCTTTCGGAGGTGGACGATGCAGCGTTTTCAAGTGGAGTTCTCGGAAACGGTGCGGCAATAGAGCCGGAAGAAGGCAAGCTCTATGCGCCATCGGATGGTGTAGTTGACAATTTGTTTGACACAAAGCACGCAATAGGAATAACAACCGATGATGGAGCGGAACTTCTTATTCATGTTGGAATGGATACTGTAAAACTTAAGGGAGAATACTTTACGGCGCATGTCGAAACAGGAACTCGTATAAAAAAAGGCGATTTGCTTATAAGTTTTGATAAGAATGCGATAGAAAAGGCCGGATATAAGACAGTAACCCCGGTAGTTGTATGTAATACTGACGAATATAAGAGTGTTGAGCTTATTGGAGACGGAAACACTGAGCCTGGCAATGAGTTTCTTAAAATAGAGAGATGATCCTGATTTTTCGCATAATACTACCGCGCACAAAACTTTTTGTGTGCGGTATAGTGTGTAAAAAAATTTAACAATATGTATAAAAACAGTTGAATTATTTTAATATCTATGATAAAATATATACAATGAACAGAAGAGGCGAGGTAAAGCGAATAGCCTGTCATTTTAATGATGATCATATAATTTAATTGACAGAAATATGGTTTTGCAGTTATTTACAATAAAATCAAGTGCAGGGAGGAGATATAATGATCACGATCACCGGAAAAGGCGTTTATGGCGCTGTGGCAATAGGAATGATATCGGTATTTAACCGCAGTGAGGTGCCTGTCAAAAGAGCGCACGTGCAGGATCTTGAAGCCGAAAAGGCACGTTTTGAAGCTGCTAAGATCAAGACAATAGAGGAACTCGGAGAGATATATGAAAAGGCTTTGAAAGAGGTCGGAGAGGCCAATGCACAAATTTTTGAGATCCATCAAATGATGGTGGAAGATGACGATTATAATGAATCGATCATAAATATAATAGAAACTCAAAAAGTGACTGCGGAATATGCTGTGGCGGTAACTGCGGATAATTTTGCGGCAATGTTTGCCGCAATGGACGATTCGTATATGCAGGCAAGAGCTGCCGATGTCAAAGACATATCGAATAGGATCATAAAAAATCTGACAAGTTCCAAAGAAAGCGAAGCGGTTTCTGACGAGAATGTAATAATCTGCGCGGATGATCTTGCACCGAGTGAAACAGTATCTCTTGACAAAGATAAAGTGCTTGCGTTTGTTACGGCGCACGGTTCTTCAAATTCGCATACGGCTATCCTCGCAAGAACAATGAACATACCTGCGGTTATCGGAACAGGTGATGAAATGCTTGAAAATGTTTCCGATGGCGTTATGGCGATCGTCGACGGCTATACCGGTAAGGTCTATATAGATCCCGATGACGCTACGATGGAGGCGATGAAAGAGAAGCAGAACAAAGATACAGAACGGAAAAAACTGCTTCTTGAACTTAAGGGCAAGGAAAATGTTACTATCGACGGAACGAAGATAAATATTTACGCGAATATTGGAGGACCTCAGGACATAGGAGCGGTATTGCTGAACGATGCGGGTGGGATAGGACTTTTTAGGAGCGAGTTTTTATATCTTGAAAATGAGGATTATCCGAACGAGGAGGAGCAGTTCAGAGCCTACCGCAAGGTGATAGAGAGCATGGCCGGTAAGAAAGTGATAATAAGAACACTTGACATAGGAGCCGATAAGCAAGTTGATTATTTCGGTCTCGGCAAAGAGGATAATCCTGCGCTTGGCTTCAGGGCGATAAGGATCTGTCTGAAAAGACCTGAGATCTTTAAGACGCAGCTGCGAGCGTTATACAGAGCGTCTGTTTACGGAAATCTCGGTATAATGTTCCCGATGATAACTTCGGTGAGTGAGATAGAGAAGATCATGGAGATCGTAAAGGAGGTAAAAGAAGAGCTTACGGAGCAAGGGCTTGAATACAGTGGGAATGTTGAGCTTGGGATAATGATAGAGACTCCGGCCGCGGCTGTCATAAGCGATAAGCTTGCGCCGCTCGTAGACTTCTTCAGTGTCGGAACAAACGATCTTACACAGTACACGCTTGCGGTAGACAGGCAGAATCCGAACCTTGAAGATTTCTGTGACACGCATCATGAGGCCATCCTGCGTCTTATCGAGTTTGCCGCAAAGAGTGCGCATGAGCATGGCGCATGGATAGGTATTTGCGGCGAGCTTGGAGCTGACATAACGCTCACTGAGACATTCTTGAGAATGGGTATAGACGAGTTGTCGGTATCACCGAGCTTCGTGCTTCCGGTACGTGATGCTGTGAGAAAAATAGATCTGAGTAAATAAGCACAATAAGACCGCGCCTGTGTGCGCGGTCTTTTGCCGAATTTATAGTCATTTTGATACAAGATTTGGTTTGTTAAAGCTATCTGCAGTTATGGAACATAAGTCGCTTTGTAAACAGTTTGACACGCGTCTTTGATCATTGCTTTTTATATGCCCGGCTCAGCTCTGCTTTTTTATGTCCGCGAAATCCTCTGCCGCATCGCCGGAAAAAGATATCTCAGAGTCGGCTGACGTATCGGTGCCGGTTTCTTTTTCGAGCTTCATTATTTTTTTGTTGAGCTTCTGCATTTTCGAATCTATTTTTTCTATTAAAGTAGCGCATTTAATGAGATCGGTGCTTATTTTATCCGGTATCTCAGGCTCTTTTTTATATCTTATCTTATGCTCAACACTTGCCCAAAAATCCATTGCGACTGT
Source organism: uncultured Clostridia bacterium (assembly GCA_904395315.1). GTDB lineage: Bacteria > Bacillota > Clostridia > UBA1381 > UBA1381 > Ornithomonoglobus. The sequence goes on along the minus strand of CAJFNT010000087.1, from coordinate 11,812 downwards.
CCTGATCTGGATCTCTACTTTTACCATTTGCTCACCGTCGAGCATCCTGACCGGGATCTCTATGTGCATATGGTAGCTTCGGTATCCGTTGTCCTTTGGCTCTTTGATATAGTCCTTGATTCTTATTATTTTGATATTCGCAATGTTTTTTATAACTTCAGCGATCTTATATATGTCGTCTCTGAAAAGACATACTATCCGTACTCCCGCAATGTCATCGATATATTTCAGCGCGTTGTCTACTGTAGCTTCAAGCCCTCTTTTTTCAAGCTTGCGCGCGATGGAGCTGGGACGCTTCAGCCTTATCTTTACATGCTCTATAGGGTTTGAGCGTCTGTTTGCGAAAAGCTCTTCTTCTATCGTGTCAATATACATTTTTACGACCTTGAGCGCGCTTGAATACGGAAGCATAGCGAGTCTGAGATCGTGGTTACTCATGCTTTCTATAAGCAAAGCTTACACATCCTTTCTTATCAAGGGCGCGCAAAAAGCGCGTCAGCTGTTGATAGTTATTTTAGGCATCCGAATAGATAAGCTGTCGGCTGCCATAAAATAAGTATAACATAAATTTGTGTAAGATGCAAGCAAACAGAGTAAATTATCGGTAAATTTTATTTAAGGAATGTCAGTTCCAGTATTGCTGAGATCGATGATCGAGATCGTGCTGCTCGCGACAGCGTCTGTATTTTTCTTTGGTCGCAAGACCGCCGCGTATATGTCGCTCTGCTTTGTTCTGTTCAAGGACTGCGCGGCATTTGCGGTACATGTCACGGTTTATTCCGAAAAGCCTCTCATGCACATCCTTGTGGACTGTGGACTTGCTGACGTTGAATACACGCGCAGCGGTGCGCACCGTAGATTTGTTATCGATTATGTACTGCGCGGTCTCAAGCACGCGCTCTTCAATATAGTCTTTCATTATATACCCCCGTACACGCGCCTTGGCTCTCCGTCCGCCGCGCAGAAGATTACGGCGAAAAAGTCATGAATTTGATCAAATCGCCGTGTTTTTCTGTACAATATATGAAAAAAATTATTTGAATATTACGAAGGGCTTGACAAACTTTATTAAATAGAATAGAATAGTACAGGTAATGCGCGGATGACAATAAAACATGAGCGCTACCTGTCGGAAAGGGTAAGAATATGATCAAGTCTGAATGTGATATATGTATGAATTACGCCTATGATGAGGAATATGAATGCATGATGTGTACCGTGGATATGGACGAAGACGAGATGTGTTCGTTTATGGAGCACCGCCGCAGATCATGTCCGTATTTCAGGATGGGTGATGATTATACAGTGGTAAAAAAGCAGATATGAATGATGAAAAAAAGTATGAAGATATGAGTGATAATGAGCTCGTGGAGCTTGCTCAGCGTGGAGCAAAAGGCGCGCTTGAAGCCATACTGCTCCGATATAAACCGCTTGTTCATAAGAAATCACAGCCGTATTATCTTGCGGGCGGCGATGATGATGACATAGTTCAGGAGGGGCTCATAGGCCTTTATAAGGCTGTTATGGATTTTGACAGCAGCAAATTCCCTCTTTTCAATGTCTTTGCCGGAGTGTGTATAGAACGGCGTATAATATCCGCTGTAAAAAAAGCCTCGAGAATGAAACATAGTCCGCTCAATTCATATGTGTCTTTAAGCGGAGGATCGGCGGAGGACGATCAGAGCGCTGTGCTAAGCGATATAACCGACAGCGGCAGCGGAGATCCGGAAAAGATAGTTATAGAAAAGGAAAACGCGGAGGGCCTTGAGGGTAAGATCAGCAGTGTTCTTTCTCCGTTTGAATTAAAGGTATTGCTTTGTCATTTGAACGGATGCTCTTATAAGCAAACAGCGGAAATGGTGGGCAAGGACGTAAAAGCAGTTGATAACGCTATGCAGAGGATCAAGCGTAAACTCGAAAATGTGATAAACAGCAAATAGTACAGCGGGATCATACCCGGTATTATATTTTAACAGCGAAAGGAAAAACGATGTATACTGACAAAATAATAAAATGTAAAGAATGCGGCGAGGATTTTGTGTTTACAGCGGGAGAACAGCAGTTTTATGCAGATAAGGGGTTTGACAGTGAGCCTTCGAGATGCAGACGATGCCGGAACCGCGGCAAATCGGTTTCCGGAGATGAACATAAGAAAGTTATGTATGAGATAGTCTGCTCGAAATGCGGTAAAGTGGAGTCTATCCCTTTTGAGCCAAGGCATGACAGGCCTGTCTACTGCAATGAATGTTACAGGAAGCTTGAGCGGGAAAAGCATTGATGCATATAATGTGCCGTTTCATTATTATGTGGAACGGCATTTTTATTTGCGCTTAAAAGCAGGCTTTTGTAAAATTTATTTTATTTGTATTTTATCAAAAAATGTGATATTATATTAACAGTTGTTTCGGGAGGAATATTTATAATGGCAAAGCGTACAACCGATATGGTTACCGGCACTCCGGTAAAATTGATCCTATACTTTGCATTGCCTATGTTGATAGGAAATATATTTCAGCAGATGTATAATTTTGCGGATTCTGCCATAGTGGGCAGATATCTCGGAGGAAACGCTCTTGCTGCTGTGGGAGCTACTTCTCAGATAAATGGTTTCTTGATCTCGCTCGCGACAGGACTCACAAACGGCGCGGGGATAATAATAGCTCAATGCTTCGGAGCAAAAAAATACGGACAGCTTAAGAGATCGGTCACCGCGATGATAGCGGTGCTTGCGGTGCTTGCGATCGCTATAACAGCGGCGGGAACGTTGCTTTCAAGACCGATACTTGAGCTTATGCGTGTCCCTGATGAGATAATAGATGACTCTGTAGGTTATATGCGGATAATCTTTATAGGATGCTCAACGGTAATAGCGTATAACGGGTGCGCGGCTATAATGCGCAGTCTCGGAGATTCCAAGACGCCATTGTACATGCTCATAATATCATCTCTTTTGAATGTAGGTCTTGATCTGCTGTTTGTGACTGTATTTAAAATGGGAGTTGCGGGAGCGGCGGCGGCAACTGTTATATCTCAGCTTGTTTCCGCGGTGCTGTGTCTTGTTTACCTGCGGCATTACAGAGAACTGATGCACTTAGACGGACTTCCGAATATCCCCGAGAAGAATATGATCAGATCTATAATAAGGACAGGCTTGCCTGCCGCTCTGCAGAGCTGCCTTATATCTCTCGGCGGGATGAGTGTTCAGGGATTGATAAATTCATTCGGAACAGAGGCTATGGCGGCATACACTGCTTCAACGAAAATAGACTCTCTGACGATACAAATAATAGTTTCAATAGCGGTGTCTCTTTCTGTGTTCAGCGGACAGAATATGGGTGCCGGAAACATGAAACGGATAAAACAGGGGCTTAGGCACACGCTTTATGTTATGATCCCTATATGTGTCGTGCTTGCTGTGTTGCTTCTGCTGTTCAGAAGAAATGTCATTTCTCTGCTCCTGGATCCTCAGACGGACTCGGAAGCGATAGAGATAGGCTGTAAGTATCTGTCTGTTATAGGTATAGGGTACATAATAGCCGGTATAATGCAGAGTTATCAGAATCTGCTTAGAGGCGTGGGAGATGTGAATGTATGTGTGGCGGCAGGATTGGCAGAGCTGTCGGTAAGAGTAGCGGCATCATATGTTTTTGTAACGATATGGGGTCTTGACGGCATTTGGTATGCGGTCCCGTTCTCTTGGGGATGCGGATGTATAATCCCTGTGGTCAGATACTTCTCGGGACGATGGGTGAGTAAACGTCTTGTAAATTGAGTTGATCCGGACCTCGGTCCGGTCAAAAATGGAGGAAGCTATGAAGTTCAGATTAAATAAAAGGCTGATCCCCATCTTGAATGAATCAGAGGTTGAGGACGGCGAGATATTCGTTGAGATCATTTCTATGCATGAGTTCGATAAGCGTTACGCCGGAACATATCATCATGAGGTGCTTATGCAGTCCATGGAGCATATACAGTATACTAAAGTGGATATATTGAGAAGCTGTATCGTGGGGACTGTTTTGATACCTGACAAACAGGATCTGCTTGAAAAAGAGTATGGTTTTGGATTTTATATCCATAAGGGACACCTTATCTTCATAGACGATACGGACAGGATACTGAAAATAGCTGCCCGTTTACCGGAGATCAAGGCGTTGGAGACGACGCTTGAGGCAAGATTTTTCCTCGAGCTGATTGAATTTTTGATAAATGATGATGTTCTGTATTTACAGCGGTATGAGGATGAGCTTGTATCGGTAGAAGAGGAATTGCTTGACCATGATATAGATACGTTTCACAAGGATATTCTTCGATACAGAAGAGAGATATTGATACTCAACGGTTATTATCAGCAGCTTTCCGATATGATGCAGATGATGGGCGAGAATAAAAACAGTATATTTAACGTTGAGGATTGCCGTATGTACAGGATCGCTGCCGCGAGAGCGGATCGTCTTTACGATAACACGAATATGCTGCGTGAATACACTGTGCAGCTGCGTGAAATGTATCAGTCGCAGATAGACATTATGCAGAATAAGACGATGAAGCTTCTCACTATTGTCACAACGATCTTTATGCCGCTCACCCTTATAGTGGGCTGGTACGGAATGAATTTCACCGGTATGCCGGAGCTTACATGGAAATACGGATATATAGCGGTCATAATCCTAAGTATAGTGGTAGTTGTGGGAGAGATCTTGTTTTTCAAATGGAAAAAATGGTTTGATTAAGAGATAGCTTGCTCCACATTTGTCAGAATTGGATATGGTCTTAAATTCACAGGCTTTACGGCCTGTTTTTTTATGGGTGATTCGTTGACAAATAATGATGCTGACGGTATAATATCAATAGAGTGTGTTTTGAAAGGAGGAGCCGATACACGAAATGGTATCGGTATAATAAGGTGTGAGTATAGAAATCTATGATATGCGCGTGGACGGGATGCAAAGACCTTTGGGCGTAGGAGACCGTTTGCCGCGATTCTCGTATAAACTCGCATGCGGCCGCAGAGGCGCGAAACAAAAAGGCCGGAGAGTGACAGTTTCAAAAAAAGGTGTTGTTGTATGGGACAGCGGATATGAGGAAACATGGGCAATGAACGTTTTGTGCGGCGCCGAGCTTGAGCCCTCATCGGTATATGTTTGGTGGGTCGAAGTGACGGATGAGACGGGTGATATCACAGCTGAACGATCAGTATTTGAGACCGGATTGATGGGAGATGACGCGTCTGTTTGGAGCGGAGCACAGTGGATCGGTTCGCCGGATGACACGGTAAACACGGATGGACTTACAGATTATTCAATATATGCTGAACTGATGCTCGAAAGAGGCGGCAAATTCGGGATCGCATTCGCAGCGCGGAACAAGGACGATTGCATGCTGCTGTACATAGATAAAGAAAATAACGAGTTAAAGATAGTCGAATGCCGAGATAATGACAGGACTGATGGCGTGCCTTCCATGCGTGAGAAGATCAAAGTGCCTGTTTATGTCTGCGAGGATATAATAAGGGTAAAGCTTACAGTGAAAGACAGGGATGTATCCGTCATGATCAACGGCGGCAGCGTGATTGAAAATGCCCGGATAATACCTAAAGAGGGGTGGTTTGAACTTCGAAAGAGCTGCATGCTCAGCTTTGGCTTCGATCTGCGCGGTTCACGCGCTGTGTTTAGACATATAGAGGCGCGGGGAGACGGCCGGATATTTCAAAGCGATAAATTTGAAGATGACCGCGGCGCGCTTTCTGTTCTCGGAACAGTGACGGGCAGCGGGCTTGTCATCGATGACTCTTTTGAGCTTATGAACGCTGTTCCCGCGGTAAATGTGGCGAAGTGCTTTTGTATAAATGACAATGTGGATTCGGCTCGGATCTATGCTTCGGCTATGGGTTTTTACGAGATCTATATAAATGGAGAAAAAACGGGAAATGGATCGTATGCTCCCGGATTTACAGATTACAGAAAGAGGATGTATTATCAGACATACGATGTGACCGATGCGTTAAAGCAGGGTGATAATATTTTCGCGGCAACTGTCGCAAAGGGATATTACAGCGGATATCTGGGCTACAATACGCATCCGATGATATACGGAAAAAAGAACACGTTTCTCGCCAAGCTCGTTATAAAATATCGTGACGGGCGTGAAGACATTATTGTAACGGATGATTCGTGGTCGTTTACTGATAAGGGACCGGTAAAAAATGCGGATTATCTTCAAGGGGAAGACTATGACGCGCGTGTCACGCCGGATCATGAATGCGTTAAAGGTGATCCTTTCAGACATTGCGGTATTGTTCCGTGGCCGGACAGTGTTACAGCGACAAACGGCGGTCAACTTGAAAACGAAAGGTTTATAATTGAATCTCAGCGCGGTCCGGACGCCGTTACAGAGCGTGTGCTTACGGCGGTGTCACAATATGAGATGCCAAAAGGACATTTTGTGTATGATATGGGTCAGAATATGGTCGGCACGGTCCGTGTGAGATTTTGCGGCCGGAGGGGAACATTAGTAAAGCTTCGGTACGGCGAGATGCGCAGAAAAGATGGAAGTATCTATACGGCAAATCTCAGAAGCGCGGCCTGTACGGATACATATACATTGAGAGGCGGAGAGGAAGAAGTTTTTATCCCTTCTTTTACTGAGCATGGATTCAGATATGTTGAGATAACAGGCAATGGATATGAATTAACAGCGGATATGGCAAGAGATATGATCATCAGCGTCGAAGGACTGGTGATAACGAATACTCCGGAACTTACCGGACATTTTGAATGCTCAAATGAATTGGTAAATAGATTGCAGAGCTGCATTGAATGGGGACAGCGGGGAAATTCTTTGCTTGTTTTTACGGATTGTCCTCAGAGAAATGAGCGAATGGGATGGACAGGCGACGCGCAGGTTTTTGCAAAAACAGCGGCATATAATATGTATATAAAATCTTTTATGGACAAATGGCTCACGGATGTGAGGGATGCGCAGCTTATGTACAACCGTGCCGGCGCTGTTCCGGATACAGCTCCGCTCGGAGGAGATAACAGGGCTGACGGAGGCTGTGCCGGATGGGGCGACGCGGCTGTGATCGTGCCATGGGAAATGTATCAGGCATACGGTGATATTTCGGTACTTGAGGAAAATTATGATATGATGAGAAAATGGCTGGAAAACAGGAGTTTGCCCGCCAGGCAGAACAGAGGTATGCGAACTGTTGGCGGCTCAGAGGTCCCGGAACGATCTGATCTTGCCTCGGAACCGTTTCTGCAGATACAACCGCCGAGAGGTGACCATTTGGCTTACGATGAAACTACTCCGTTTATTTTGTCTGCGACGGCATATGCCGCCAAGGCTGCGGAAATAATGTATAGAACAGCTGAGCTGTTGGAAAAGGAAGATGACGCGGAGCTGTACAGACAAAGACATGAAAATATAGTTAGAGCTTTTCGAGAGGCTTGGGTAAATGATGACGGCTCGATCTCGTATTGGGGAGAAATGAGTAAAGATCACCGTGACGCGGACGGAAATATCATAAACCTTACACGTTATGGTGACGGAGGACGAGGCGCAAGCCAGACGGCGTATGCTCTTGCGATAGATTTTGGATTGATACCGGAAGAAAAACTGCCGCGCGCGGCGGAATGCTTTGAAAAAGCGATCGATGAGAATGACGGAAAACTCTCGGTCGGCTTTTTGGGTATCTCTCATCTCTTGCCCGCGCTTGAAAAAGCCGGGCTGACAGAAAGGGCTTTTTCGATACTTGAACAAGAGGAAGATCCAGGATGGCTGTACAGCGTAAAAAACGGAGCGACTACGATATGGGAACGTTGGAATTCATATATTGCCGAAACAGATACATTCGGAGACATTTCCATGAATTCATTCAATCATTACGCGTACGGAGCGGTCGGTGAATGGATGTTTGGAACGATACTCGGAATAAATCCCGGAACGCCGGGGTATTCTCGTATAATCTTGAAACCGACTCCCGGGGGCTCTCTAAAATACGCAAAGGGAAGTTTTGATAGTCCTGCCGGGATGATACGTTCGGAATGGGAGCTTTCAAACGGTGTTTTCCACTATTCTTGCTGTGTTCCGGCTAATGCGGAGGCTGTATTATATTTGCCGGCGGATAATGAGATAGAAGGAGAAGTGAGGCACGAAAACGGCAGAGCTGTGATAAAGCTTGAGAGTGGTGAACATGAGTTTTATACCGAGCTGGGCTCTTGAAATGATGGTGAGATCATATGGATGAGAGATATAAAAAGTTAAAAATTTTCAAAAAAAGTATACCATTTTTTAAAAAAGTATGATATAATAAACGATATGAAGCATTCGGACACAGGGGGTGTTATTCTTGAACAAGTTGTTATATGATCGTGAGATAGACGATGAGTTGATGATACAGTTTATCATCATGTATGCTCTCAGCAAGGCTGACGAGCCGATGTCGTATTCGGATCTGCTTAACACTGTGCAGGGGAATTGTGAGATAAATTTTACCGATTTTCAGCTTGCGCTTGATAATCTGTTAGAGACGGGACATGCGGTGTCACGAAGGATAAGCGAAATGCTGACGGTATATACTTTAACGCAGAAGGGGAATTATGTCATAGAGTTTTTCTATAGCCATATCCCGTTAATAATACGTGAGCCTATCGACAGAACAATAAAGGAGTTGTATATAGAAAACAGGCGAAAGAATGCTGTGCGCGCATCGGTCACACCCATCAATATGAATGAATATACAGCTGAGTGTGAGCTCTATGATGACGATAAGATGCTTGTCATGTCTTTGACATTGTATACGGGACCGCGCGAGCAGGCTGAATCGATAGCGGAATACTATAAAGAGCATTCTGCCGAGATATATGGCGTAATCATAGACGCGTTCAAGAATGCGGGAGATAAGGGGAATGGAGGAGAATCAGAGGATGAATAAACGAAGCTTGCAGATATTGGCGGTGGTGCTGCTTTCGGTCCTGGTCGTTTTTGAAATGGGATTTATAGTCAAGCGCAATGTGATAGATGCTGTGGGGGGTGATGTCAGTCCGGCAGTGATCAGTGATGTGACCGTGACTGACGCGCCTGCAGATGAAACTGTAACTGCAACGGAGATCGTTACTGAGCCGCCTGCCGCGACAGAGGCTTTGCCGGTAGTCGCTCCTGTTGCAGAGCCGACGGAACAAACTGAGCCAAGTCCTATCATTGTGCTCGATCCCGGTCACGGAAAATCATCCTCAGCCATGAGCGTTGAGGAGAAAACAGCTTCCGGATGGGTGCAGAACTCCTCCGGGAACTGGGGCGAATGGAGACATTATAAGAGCGGGTCATCCACAGTGGATTGTGAGGGAAGCGGCTGCACTGGCAGAGTCACTCCAAACGGCGCGTGTTGGTATCCTATAGGAAACGGCGACCGTTCAAGCGAACCTGAAATAAACCTAAGAAACGCTATGGCGGCTAAAAAATACCTTGAACAAATGGGATACACTGTAAGAATGACACGCACAACAAACAACGAGAATCCGTCTATAACGAAACGGATCTCGTACTGTTATCCCAATAATGACACATCGCAGAATGCTGACGCGGCTATGTTCGTCTGTATACATTCAAATGCCGGAGGCGGTTCGGGTTCGGCATACATATCGCTTGAGGGATATTACGACCAGAGAGGAATATCTTCCACATATGTTGAAGACAGCAACCTTTTGGGACAGTACATAAATAACGCTATTGTAAGTGAGACTTCAATGGGACAGTGCGGAAATGGTGTCATAAGCTTTGAGCCGGAATTGATAGCGTTCTGTAAATCACCTGTAACGTGCGGTTACCTTGAGATAGGATTTTTCGATAACTCATCGGATCTGGCGATATTGAACGCTGAAAGCGACAGCATAGGCAAGGCTATCGCGGACGGTATCGACGCGTATTATAAACAGGCAGGATGAATGTAGGTATCCCGCTTTAATATAGGTTGTTGAAGCGGGATCGTGGATAAAATTATTATGGAGACAGGCAATGGATAAAAAAATATTGAGTAAATCCGCACTGCAGTATATTGCGGCAGCGGCAATGCTCGTAGGACATATGTCATTCCTTGCGGGCGGATATGCGGCGGCGTACTTGATGACGTTTGTCAGCCGTATCACTATAGTTATAATGTGCTGGTTCATAGCGGAAGGGTATTACAGGACAAGTGATCTTAATAAATATGCTGTCAGACTGGGCATATTTGCTGTTGTGTCACAGCTTCCGTTCTATTTTTTCAAACTCGGCGGAGCGCCTGACGGAGTATATGCGTTTCTGGCCGGGAATTATTCGAACAGAAATGTTATTTTTACTCTGTTTGTAGGGTTGCTCCTTCTGTCGGTCATAAGATCCGGGATGCGGTACAGATATAAAGTGATCGCGCTCATATGTGCTCTGTACATAACAAGAAACAGTGACTGGGGCTTTATCGGTGTGATGTCGGTAGTGCTATTTGGTGTATTCAGAGGCAGCTTTAGAAAGCAGGTATATGCTTTTGTAACGGTGCTTTTGATATATTTCATATCAAAGCATTTTGGTTTGACTGTAGAGTTTGCGAGAGCGGGAGTTATTGATATTGTGAGCCTTATGAATTCTGTGTCATACGCGGGATGTCTGCTTGCCCTGCCGCTTTTGCGGCTATATAACGGTAAACGTGGCTCGTGTCCGAAATATGCGTTATATGTTTTTTATCCGGTCCACCTGCTTTGTCTGTTTATCGTAAAATTAATGTTGTTATAAAAAAACAGCCGCATTGATAATTTATATCACTGCGGCTGCTGCAAGCGCCTTGCGGCGCTTTTTTCTTTTCTTTGACGGTATTCCGGAACGTATTTCCCCGCGGCTGACTTCAAAACACTCTTCCATTTCATTAAGATCAAGAAGGCTGTAATCGTATGCCATTCTCAAAAACGCTGCAGCACAGGCATATGCGTCATCAGACGCACGATGGTGACTAAAGTGTATTCCGAGAGCATCGCATAATTTGTTCAAACGATGGCTTTCGAGTTCGGGATATGCTTTCTGCGAAAGCTTTACTGTGCACATATAGTCAAAATCAGGAGGAGTTATATCATAATGTTTAAGCGTCTCACATAAAACTCTGACATCGAATGAAGCATTATGAGCTATCACCATTTTATTTTCTATATATGGCTTGATATCAGGCCAGTATTTATCAAATGTAGGAGCATTTTCTACCATATCCGGAGTTATTCCATGTATTTTAATATTAAATTTATTGAATTCGAATGGATATGGTTTTATAAGGATCTCTTTTCGCTCTTTTATTATACCGTTTTTTACGACACATAGTCCAAGACTGCATGCGCTTGTAAACGCGGATGTTGCCGTTTCAAAATCTATAGCAGTAAAATCCATGCTCCTGTTCCTCCTTCTGCGGTTTGTTACCGCTGTTGTCTTAAATCATGCCTATACTATTATACATCAAAGATCTTATTTTGTCAACTTAGCATATATGGCTATAGCAGGGGGAGGGTTTGTGATAAATACATATATTTATGAGCTGAATGTATTATATAAATGTATATATTATATAAATATTGATTTTTTGAGTAAAAAGTATTGACATTTAAGTTTGTATATGCTAAAATATATTCTGTTGTTGAGAGATAATTTAATATAGCGGGGTAGAGCAGTTGGTAGCTCGCAAGGCTCATAACCTTGAGGTCGCAGGTTCAAGTCCTGTCCCCGCACCCATTGATGCAGACTCTGGTTTTGGACCGGAGTCTTTTTGTTGTGTGTCGGGCATGACATAGATCTAGTT
>CAJFNT010000086.1 GCA_904395315.1 uncultured Clostridia bacterium | reverse complement strand
TCTACGAAAATCTCCACCGCTCCACCTTGACAAAGGAGACATGACCATCTTTTGGAATATGTCACACATCATTGACTTCTACACATTGTTCATGGAACACATACAAATTTTTTCGTTGACATAGTCGTGGCAGTGTGATAAAATAATCTTTGCAGATAAATTTGATCTGCGGTTTGGAGGAGATAAAATGCCGGATTTTAAATTTAATATGGATTTTGTTCCTGTTCCAAAGGATTTTATAGAGCATGTAATGCCCTCATCGAACGCATCATACGTTATGGTATACATATACGTTCTTATGCTTGCAACAACAGGAAAGTCTATGGGCACAGCCGATATAGCAAAAAAGCTCGGCCTCATAGAATCTGATGTTATAAACGCGATAAAATATTGGAACGACAAGGGAATGATGTCCGGTACGGGAGAAACAGTGATTATCAAACACTCGTCCGATGAAGAAATATCACCGGAAACGAACAGAAAGACCATAGAAGATATATCCGATATAATAAGCGGAAACAAAGCTCTTTCCGATCTCTGTCTGATATCACAGGAGATACTGGGCAAAACTCTCGGCAACAATGATATAGAGACACTTTACTGGTTCTATGATGAGCTTGGATTCTCTCCGGAAGTAATAACCATGCTTTTGGAATATTGCGTTTCGCTCGGGAAACGCAATATGAAATATATTGAAAAAGTAGCTCTGACATGGCATGAAAACAACATTACGACTATGGACGAGGCTCAGGCATATATAACAAACGCCGCCTCCAGAAAAGATTATATATCCGTTCTGCGCAAGCTTTTCGGTATAAATGAGAGAAATCTTTCAAAGACGGAAAAGCTGTATCTCGAATCATGGCGCGATCAACTTAAAATGAGCACTGATATGGTGGGACTCGCATATGATTACTGCGTCCTTGCCGTGGGAAAGCTGTCTTTCCCATACATGAACACAATATTGAAGCGCTGGGCAGAGCAGGGGATAAAGACGATACCTGAGGCGGAAAAAGACCATAATAATTTCAAGCAGCAATCATCAAACAGCGAGATAGGCACCGAGACACAGGGAATAAGCGAGATAGAGCAAAGGTTCATGGATTCATACGATTCAGAATAAAAAAATGCGCGGCAGTGCCGCGTATTTTTTATTCTCCGAAAAATTCGTTTGCATAATTGACCGATGCGAGCGCATCCTTGCAGTATTTGTCAGCGCCTATCATATCGGCATACTCCTGCGTAAGCACCGCGCCGCCGACCCATACCTTTGCATCAAGACCTGCTTCCCTGATCGCCTTTATGGTCTCTTCCATGCTTGTCACAGTAGTTGTCATAAGGGCGGACAGACCACAGAGATGTATATCATTCTCTTTCATACATCCAACTATATCTTCTGCCGGAACATCCTTGCCGAGATCATATACCTCATATCCGTAATTCTCAAGAAGCACCTTTACGATATTCTTGCCTATATCGTGTATATCGCCCTTTACGGTCGCGACAACGATCTTTCCCTTTGATCTGCTCGGTTCTCCGGAGCTTTTTATTTTCTCCTTTATCGCCTCAAAAGAATTTTTTACCGTCTCGGCACTCATCATCAGCTGAGGCAGGAACATCGTTCCCCTCTCGAATTCTTTTCCAACGGCATCGAGAGCCGGTATAAGTATCCCATTGATTATATCCATCGGCTCGCGCTCACCGAGCAATTTTTGTGTTTCTTCATATGATCTTTCACGAAGACCCTTTACTATTATGTCAAATAACTCATCATGCTTTTCGTTTACTGTTTCAGCATTTCCCGTCTCACGCACCACCTTTGTTTCGGATTTTGTTCCGGCATAAGCCGAAATATAATCTGAACAATCTTTATCGATACATGAAAGCGCGCGGTATGCCCTGTACGTATCCATCATTTGATCGGCGCACGGATTTATTATACACGCATCCAGTCCGTTATACAGAGCGAGCGCAAAAAACGTGCTGTTTACTATTTCACGGCGTGGAAGACCGAACGATATATTCGATACTCCGAGAACCGTCTTCAAGCCGAGATCTTTCTTTATCATATTGAGCGCTTTGACAGTTTCGGCTGATTCCTTCTGCTGCGCGGAAATAGTCAGTGTAAGAGCGTCCATAACAAGCTCCCTGCGCTTTATACCATAGGCTTCTGCCTCCGATGCGATACGCTCGGCAATGTTCACTCGTTCTTCAGCCGTTTCAGGTATACCGCTCTCGTCGAGGCAAAGACCGACCAAGACACCGCCGTACTTTGCGACTATCGGCAAGATCTCTTCGAGACTCTCTCTCTTTCCGTTCACCGAATTTACCATAGGTTTTCCGTTATATATCCTAAGAGCGCGTTCAATTACAGCCGGATCGGAGGAGTCTATCTGAAGAGGAAGATTCACGGCGGCGGAAACGGCTTTCACAGCCCGCTCCATCATAGCGCACTCATCTATTTCAGGAAGTCCCACATTCACATCGAGTATATGCGCTCCGGCGTCACGCTGTTTGAATGCCTCATTTACTATATAATCAACATCCCCGGCACGCAGAGCCTCCTTGAATTTTTTCTTGCCTGTCGGATTTATCCTCTCGCCGATTATCACAGGACGGTCGTCTATATACACAGCTCTTGAATAAGATGCCACAACGGTATGATTTTTTTCTTCGACATTCGGCTTGTATTCTCCGCACGCCTCTATCAACGCCTTTATATGCTCGGGCGTTGTGCCGCAGCATCCGCCGATGACGCTTGCTCCGCATTCTGCGATACGTCTGCATTCTGATCCGAATTTTTCGGGATCCACATCATAAACTGTCTCACCGTTTATTATCTGCGGAAGTCCCGCATTTGGCTGCGCCATAACAGGGATGGAGCTGATCTTTGCAAGCTCCTCCATCATATCCGCTATCTGTTCGGGACCGAGACCGCAGTTTATCCCAAGGCAGTCCACGCCGAGACCTTCAAACATCGCTGACATAACATGGACATCAGCGCCTGTAAGAGTCTTATATGTCTCATCGAACGTCATAGTAAGGAATATCGGCAATTTTGTATTTTCTTTCACGGCGAGCACCGCCGCCTTAGCCTCAAGCGTGTCGGACATAGTCTCAATTATAACAAGATCGGCACCCGCCTTTTCGGCAGTTTTGGCTATCTTTGAAAATTCTTCGTATGCCTTATCAAAGCTGAGATCACCTATCGGCTCCATCAATTTCCCGGTAGGTCCCATGTCGAACGCTATGAATCTCTGTTTTCCGCCTATCTTATTAACGGCTTTTCTCGCATTTCCGATTGCTGCCGATATTATGATATCCACAGACGCGCCTATCTCATCCGATTTCAGCGGATTTGCCCCGAATGTGTTTGTTGTTATGATATCAGCTCCGGCGTTAAGATACTCTTCATGGATCCTGCCGACCAGTTCCGGATCTGTTATATTCAAAAGCTCCGGAATATCTCCGCCTTTCATCCCATACTTTTGGAGCATTGTTCCCATTCCGCCGTCAAAGAACAATATCTGTTTTCCCAGTATTTCTCTTATATCCATTTACTCTCTCCGGTAATATCAGAACATCGCATTTACAGCATCTACGATCTTTTCAGCTGTTTCAGGATTGTTCATGGTATATATATGTATTCCGCTCGTATCATTCGATACGAGATCTATTATCTGATTTATAGCGTACGCTATTCCTGCCTGCTTTAAAGCGTCAGGATTATCTATATGCTTAGAAATTATTTTCACAAAACTTGACGGCATTGACGCGCCTCCGGAAAGCACACACATCTTTTCTATCTGCTTAGCATTTGTAAGAGGCATTATCCCTGCCGTTATTGGCACGTTTATACCCTTTTTGACACATTTATCTCTGAAATCATAAAACGCGTTATTATCAAAGAACATCTGTGTGACAAGAAAATCGGCGCCGGCATCTACCTTTCTTTTGAGGTTATCTATATCTTCATCTATGCTTCCGCAGTCAGGATGGCATTCAGGATAACATGCGCCTCCTACACAGAAACCTCCAAACCTTTTGATCTCTTCCGTAAGCTCCGATGCATAGCTGTAACCGTCTTTAAGCGGAAACTCCGTTCCTGCCGGTATATCTCCGCGAAGCGCCAATATATTCTTTATGCCTTTGCCCTTTAACGTTTCAAGCATATTATCAACTTCAGACTTGGTAAGCGAAATACATGTAAGATGCGCCAGAGCAGTTACGTTAAGATCTTTTTGCATAAACTCGGCAATCTCCGCTGTAAGCTTTGATGTAGAACCTCCGGCTCCGTATGTGACACTCATGTAATCCACCGGTATTTTTGATATTTTCTCCACTGTAGCCTTTACTTTATCAAGATTCTCTGTCTTTTTGGGAGGAAACACCTCAAAAGACAATACAGGCTTTTTGGAATCGAATATATCTTTAATAAACATTTTTCTTTTCCTTTCCTCAAACATTAACGATATTTATCAAATAAAAACATAGCCGCCGCTCGACAAACGCCGACGGCAGCATATAAGCAAATATCAAAGCAAGTCTGTAAGCCGGGTTCTGTCTTGAACGATCATCTATCTGGTCCGTCCGTCACCGGACGGCTCAAGCCTTGAAAGGGAAAACGACGGG
>CAJFNT010000085.1 GCA_904395315.1 uncultured Clostridia bacterium | reverse complement strand
TTTTCGTTGCGGATCTTGACCCCTTCCTTTGCCTCGATCGCCTGGTGCAGACCGTCGCTGTAACGTCTGCCGGGCATGATCCTGCCTGTGAACTCGTCCACAATCATGACTTCTCCCTCGGGTGTTACAACGTACTGCTGATCGCGATGCATAACACCGTTTGCGTGGAGAGCTTGGTTTATGTGGTGAAGAAGCTTCATATTTTCCGGGTCAGAGAGGTTTTCTATGTTGAATGCCTGCTCAGCCTTCTTTACGCCGCGCTCGGTAAGCGTTGCTGTTTTTGCCTTTTCATCTACAATATAATCGGCGTCGACATCCACGTCGAGCTGTTTGTCGTCATGTTCTGTTACAACGAGCTTCTTGAGACGTTTCACGAACATATCCGCTATCTTGTAGAGATCGTTTGCGTTTTCGCCCATACCTGAGATTATAAGCGGTGTTCTTGCTTCATCGATGAGTATCGAATCGACCTCGTCGACTATAGCGTAATTGTGGCCGCGCTGTACCATCTGTTCTTTGTGCACTACCATGTTGTCTCTAAGATAGTCAAAACCGAGCTCGTTGTTTGTACCATACGTTATATCGCACTTATACGCTTCACGGCGCTCATCGTTGGTCTTCTCGTGGATTATAAGACCGCAGCTCATGCCGAGAAAACGATATACCTTTCCCATCCATTCCGAGTCACGCTTTGCAAGGTAATCGTTGACGGTAACGATATGTACGCCGTCGCCTGTAAGAGCGTTAAGGTACGCGGGAAGCGTGGAAACGAGCGTTTTACCTTCACCTGTCTTCATTTCGGCGATTCGTCCCTGATGAAGGATGACGCCGCCGATGACCTGAACATAGAAGTGCTTCATCCCGAGAACTCTCCAGCTTGCCTCGCGCATTACAGCGAATGCCTCAGGGAGAAGATCGTCGAGGGTTTCTCCGTTTTTGTATCTCTGTTTGAATTCGTCTGTTTTGGCTCTGAGCTCCGCGTCCGAGAGCTTTTCAATCTCGGGCTCAAGATCCATGACCTTCTGCGCTATGGGGTGTATGCGCTTCAGTTCACGCTCGGAGTATGTTCCGAACAGTTTGTCGAATAAATTCAATGTTTTCACCTCAATAACATTCTTTAGCCTGCAGTGATGGATCACCGCAGAACTAAGCAAAATAATATACACAACCATTATTATATCATATAAATCCGAATAATACCACACTTTTTTTCGAAAAATGTGTAAAATTTTATTGATGCTGTGGTCATATTTTAGACAATTGCGGCAATTCACAAATAATTCATAAAATATACATCAATAAAATACAAATTTTTTCTTAAAAAGTATTGACAAACAAGAAAAAATGAGTATAATAATATATGCAAGGTCAAAGAAAGTCAAAGTCAAAGACAGAATGGAACGGAAGTGATGACATGGGTATATCGGATAGGATCGAGGCGTTCATACTGGAGCTTATGAAACAAGACAGCGATGAATGGCTGACGATACAGAGGAATGAGATGGCGGAGCTTTTTGGATGCGTTCCGTCTCAGATAAATTATGTAATATCGACAAGATTCAGCCCTGAACGAGGGTATGAGGTGGTATCCCGAAGGGGCGGAGGAGGATGCGTGAGAATAAAACATATAGATCCTCAAAAGTCTGAGAAGCTTACGGAAGATGAAGCTTTAAAGGAGATAGCAAATATGGTGTCATCCGGATATATAACCGGCGCGGAAGCGAAGGTCATGAGGGCGGCTGTTTCGGATGAGGCGCTCGGAAGGGATGAAAAAAGCGAGACTTTGAGAGCTTCTATATTGAACAGTATGAAAAAGGCTGCCAAAAGAGGCTCGGATCAAGGATAGCGTACGGGAAGATGTTTGGCGGAGCGAGATATATGCAAGATATGTGTTAGGAGGTTTATGATGATGGATCTTTTTTCGGAATTATTCAATATGTTTGATGATTTTAATATGTTCGGGACTCCTTCGGCGCAATATACTGTGCAGAAGGATAATCGCAGGTGTCCGGTGTGCGGACACACATGGAACGATTTTACGAGGACAGGCAGATTCGGGTGTGGCGAGTGTTACAAGACATTTGCCGCCGGGGCTGAACGTGTTCTGAGACAAGTGCATTCGAGCGCGGAACATGTCGGCAAGATTCCGTCAAAGTCGAGTGCGGAGATAAAACTGAAAAGAAAGATCGACGATCTTAAAAGACAGCTGAAAGATGCGGTCGCACGTGAGGACTATGAGACTGCCGCGAAACTGCATTCCGAGATCAAATCGATAGAAGGGAACGGAGGTGCTTCGAAATGATCTGGTATGATGATCTTAATGATGGTATTATAATATCAACAAGGGTCCGTCTTGCAAGGAATATCGATAAGACGCCGTTTCCGGCAGCGCTGAGTGATAGTGATAACAAAGCGATATCGAAAAAGCTGCAGGATTCGATTTTGAAGAGCAATTCCACGCTTGCTAACGATTTTGATCTTTATGATCTTGATAGGATCGGCAGGACTGAAAAGATATCTATGCTTGAGGAGCATCTTATAAGTCCCCAGATGGTTGACGGAAAGGGGCATTCGGTCCTTGTAAATAAGAATAAAACTATGAGCATAATGTTCATGGAGGAGGACCATATAAGACTTCAGGTCATAATGGGCGGATATTGTCTGGATGAGGCTTATGATCTTGCAGATAAGGTGGATGATGTAATAGAGGAATCCATAACATACGCGTTTGACGAGAAATTCGGTTACCTTACGGCTTGCCCCACAAATGCGGGTACCGGATTGAGAGCGTCGGTCATGATGCATCTTCCGGCGCTGACGATGACCGGGAACATAGGAAAGGTAACACAGTCGGTAGCCAGTGTGGGTATTGCGGTGCGCGGTCTTTACGGAGAAGGTACAGAAGCTGATGGATGCCTTTATCAGATATCCAATCAGATAACCATGGGGCTGACGGAAAGAGAGATCATATCCAAGGTGAGATCTGCGGTAGACAGACTCTCCGGCCTGGAAAAGCAGGCACGCGCGGCTCTTGAAAAAAATCATAAGCTTGAGATAGAAGATAAGGTATGCAGGTCGTACGGAATTTTGAAATATGCAAGGAGCATAACATCGGCTGAAGCGAAGACTCTTCTTTCTGATGTAATGCTTGGTCAAAATATGGGAATAATCAAATGTGATGGTGATATGACACCTATAGAACTGATGGTCAAAACGGCGCCATCGGTAATAGCCGGAGGAAAAGAGCTCGCCCCCGGTGAGCGCGACAAGGCACGCGCGGATCTTATAAGAGCGAATATATAAATAGCAGGAAAATGTAACAAAAATATGGTCTAACAGATGGGAGAGTGAATATCATGTTGTTTTCAAACTTTACTGAAAGAGCGAGGATCGCTATAAGCGAAGCGCATGATACTGCATGCGCGCTGGGACACAGATATATTGGCAGTGAGCATCTCGTTGCGGGTCTGATAAAGGAAGGATCCGGAGTTGCGGCCAAGGTGCTTGAAAACGCGGGAGTGACCGCGGATCAGGTGGTTGATAAGATCGCAGAGCTTACAGGCTCGAATGAGCCATTGAGTGAACAGACTGAATTGCCTCTGACACCGAGGACAAAGAGAATACTTCAGCTCTCGGCTATGGAAGCCAGACAGATGGGACATAATTATATCGGAACAGAACACATTCTTTTGGCGGTGTTGAGAGACAGTGACAGTGTTGGAGTAAGAGTGCTTATTTCTCTGGGGCTTAATCTGCAGCATATTTATGATGATATTGCCGAAGCATTAAACAGTGGAGTAGCGGAAGCGTCCGGAGGGCAGGGATCGTACAGCTCTCAGAAGAAACGCGGCGGAAAGTCGGCCACACCTACGCTTGACGAGTATGGACGTGACCTTACAGAACTTGCGCGTGAAAATAAGTTTGATCCTGTAATAGGAAGGACAAAAGAGATCGAGAGAGTGACCCAGATACTGTCGAGACGTACAAAGAACAATCCTTGTCTTATAGGTGAGCCGGGTGTCGGAAAAACGGCTGTTGTTGAAGGCTTGGCGGAAAAGATAGCGGCGGGCGATGTTCCGGAGCAGCTCAAATCTAAGAGGTTGGTATCTATAGATCTGTCGGCTATGGTAGCGGGCGCTAAGTACAGAGGAGAGTTTGAGGAACGCCTTAAGAAAGTAATAGACGAAGTCACTCATGCGAATGATGTTATACTATTTGTGGATGAATTTCATACTATAGTTGGAGCCGGAAGCGCGGAAGGGTCTCTTGACGCTTCTAATATACTGAAACCGTTCCTTGCAAGAGGAGAACTGCAGCTCATAGGCGCTACGACGCTCAAAGAGTACAAGAAGTATATCGAGAAAGACGCGGCTCTTGAAAGAAGGTTCCAGCCTGTAACGGTAGGAGAGCCTACGGTCGATGAAACTATTGAGATACTTAAAGGCATAAGGGATAAGTATGAAGCGCATCACGGCGTAACGATAACCGATGAGGCTATAAAAGCGGCGGCAGAGATGTCGGCGAGATATATCACGGACAGATTCCTGCCTGATAAGGCGATAGATCTTATCGACGAGGCTTCTGCGAAGAAACAGCTGAGTTCACAGACGGCGCCGCCTGATATAAAGGACAAAGAGAAAGAGCTTGAGAAGCTTTCAAGCGAAAGGGAAGAGGCTGTAAACGCGCAGGAATATGAGAAAGCTGCGCAGATTCGTGATAAGGAAAAGGCGCTTCAGGAAGAGGTCGACAAACTGAAAAAGGATTGGAAGGGCACGGGAACTTCGTCAGAGCTTGTTGTTGGTGAGGATGATATAGCGGATATTCTTTCGGATTGGACCAATATACCGGCCTCGAAGCTCAAACAGGAAGAGATGGAGAAACTTCGTCATCTTGAAGAGACGCTCCATGCTCGTGTTATAGGTCAGAATGAAGCTGTATCGGCTGTTGCAAGAGCGATCAAGAGAGGCCGTGCGGGATTAAAGGATCCGAAGCGTCCTATAGGTTCGTTCCTGTTCTTAGGACCTACCGGTGTAGGTAAGACAGAGCTTTCGAAGGCGCTTGCCGAGGCGATGTTCGGTTCGGAAAACTCGCTTATAAGAGTTGATATGTCAGAGTATATGGAGAAACACGCGGTGTCGAAGTTCATCGGATCGCCTCCGGGATATGTAGGTTTTGAGGAAGGCGGACAGCTTACTGAAAAGATCAGAAAGCATCCGTATTCTGTGATCCTCTTTGATGAGATCGAAAAAGCGCATCCTGATGTATTCAACATCATGCTCCAGATCCTTGACGATGGTATCCTTACCGATGCTCAGGGCAGGACCGTAGACTTTAAGAATACTGTCATAATCATGACATCGAACCTTGGAGCGAGTGAAATACTCGGCACCGGAGGATCAAAACTCGGATTCGGAAACAATGATGACAGCAAGAAGAGCGAGAAAGAGCAGATTAAGGAAAAAGTTATGGCTGAGGTAAAACGCGCATTTAAGCCTGAATTCCTTAACCGTATCGATGAGATCATAGTCTTCGACCGTCTTGAAAAAGAAGATATCAAGAAGATCGCGGGACTTATGCTCAGATCTCTTAAAAATCGTCTTGCGGACGAGAATATCACTGTATCGTTCACTGACAATGCGGTTGACAGAATAGCCGATGAAGGTTTTGATAAAGTATACGGCGCGAGACCTTTAAGACGCGCGATCCAGACACGTATAGAGGATATGCTTTCAGAAGAGATCATAGACGGAGATGTAAAATCTGGAGATACTATAAGTGTAGACTATCGTGATGATGAGTTTACGGCGGATAAGGTGACAGCCTGATCCGTAAATAGATCAAAAGCTCTGACGGGCGGATCGAACAAGATCTGTTCCGGCAGAGCTTTTTGCATTGATAATTAAATGGAATTTGATATATCAGCGAGGATCAGACCTATGTTGCGCATTGGGTATGCGACTGTGTCAAAATCCTCTTCGGGGTACGGATAATCTCCGACGTACGGGCATAATTCTATTGTAAGCGCCATTGCTTGTTTATAATATCTTACGTAGTCGGTCATATATCCGCTTATACCGTATTCGCCGTCGGGTGGCATCATGTCGAACCCTGTTTCGCTGCATATTCGTTCAACGATCGGACGATGTATTTCTGCAAGCGATTGGTCACAGTTGGGATCCATCCAATAAATCACTTGCCCTTGAGTGTGGAATGATACAAATATTTTGAAGTCGGTGCTGTTTATCAGATCCTGCATTGCTTTTGTTTCCGGCTCTGATGCGGGTTCGGGACCGCTGTAGCCGCTGTATGACGGACTGCCCTGCTCGTGCCAAAGATAGTCAAAATTATTATTCAGATCAACTCCGTTGACTGTGGCTTTCCATCCTTCGTACCCGTATGAGTTGGTAGGAAGACTTTGTGTGTATTCCGGATCATTTGTGCTTTCATATCCGTTTTGTGCAAGGTTTATTCCGTCGGGATTGATCATCGGCACTATTATAAATGAGCAGCTGTCAAGCGCTTCTTTGAAACTGTAGCCGTCACGTGTTTCGTTGTTGTGATATGAGAGAGCGTATGTGTCTACAAGATACATAAGAAAGTTTGTGGCTATGTGTTCTCTTGCGTGCATGGACCCGCAGAGGATGATGTTCACGGGACCTTTGCCGAATATGAACGCGGGTATCTCTCTGCCTTCTGTTGTTTTGCCTATGCTTGTTATGCCACGGACGAGGTCGGGATATATTTTGCCAAGTACTGTAATGTCCTCGTTTAGTTGTTCGTATGAATATTCGGTATACGGATTGACAACATGTCGGGGGAGGAAATATTCATCTATATATCCCTCATAATCAAGCAGCTCTTTGTACGATGATACCTCATCGTCAGTAAGCTCGTACCCATCATCTGATATCGTTATTATGCCGCTGTACCAGTTAAGTGTTACGCCTATACCTTCGCAGAGATCTCTTATTGGAATGAAAGATGTGTCATAAAATACAGCAATATGTTCGTCGTCAAGACTGATCGAAAAAGAGTTCCCCTTGTAATGTACGCTGATCGTTCGATCGTCAGCGTTGTATTCCACGGTGCCGCCAAGGCTTTCTGCCGCGTTTCTTAAGGGTATATATGTTGTCTCGTTATAAACATATGGTCTGTCCCACATATTTATTACTGTGTTGTTGATGCACATTAGCTGCGATTGTACGGCGTACACTATGTAGTCATTTCCGTGCGAGTCTGACTCCGGAGGTGTGAAATCGGATGATATTGCTGCTTGCGTGTTTTCTGCAGGGATGGCTGAGGATATGGATTCTTCCGCTTGAGTAGAGCTTTGTGTTTGCGCTGATTCGTTGGCTGCGGAATATTCTGCCGCGACAGTGCAGAATGGTATAGAGAGCGATAAAATGCCGACAGTGGCGGCCGCAAATATATTTTTTATCATAAGTGCCTCCGTGTTAAAGCTCTATATCGAGCCGTTTTTCACTGCTGTTCCATGCGCTGTGTCCTGATGCGGCAGCAAGTTCATCTGCGGATACAGCGGTGTATCCGTTGAGAGAATGTATATTTTTGAAGTTGTATGTTTTTTCGTTGAAAGTGATGCTTGCCGAAGTGACGCTGTCCTTTATGATCGGCATGAATATGCTGCCGGCAGGTTCGGCTCTGTATATGTCTATGGGGATTGGAGCGATAGCTGCATACTCATTCTCTTCTGCGGAAACACTCATGGTAATAGGATCCCAATCTATTTCGAAACCGTAATTTTTTAAGTCTTCGAGAATGAAATATATCCCCTCATTCGGCCCCGCATATGCAAGCGAAGGCACTTCATTGTTATTTATAAACAATTTCATATCAGTATATAGAATATTGTCGTATTCAAAGTGCGCTTGTTCAAAACCGATATCGAGAAGCTGTGCCGAATCGTCGAACCGTGATGCCCCGTGTTCAGAATCCATTGTAACAGAGATAAGCCTTATCTCACCGTCGAATGCTGTCGCTGTGAAGCAGCAGCCGGCAAGAGTTGTGGTTCCTGTCTTAAGACCATCGATCCCGGTATATTCGCAGTCCCTGCCGGGAAGCATTCTGTTAGTGTTGTTATATTGTCTGCCGTTAAACTCGATATAAGGTTTTGAAGTGTAATTAAGCACATCCGGATACTTATTTATTAGTATCCTTGCAAGCTCTGCCATTGACCTGGCGGTTATCCTGTTGTTATCTGAAAGCCCGGATGCGTCTTCGTAATACGCATTGAGACCAAGCTCTTCTGCGGTTTGGTTCATAAGTTCCGCAAAGGATTCTTCTGAGCCGCTTATGTATTTACCGACCATGGAGCTTGCGGCGCATGCGGATGGTACAAGTATAGCGCCTATAAGTTCATCGATCGTATATGACATGCCGTCTTCGAGAATGACATTTGTGGCTTCGCTGTCACGTGACGCAAGAGCGTCTTCTTCGTCAGCTGTGATGAGAGTGTCTTTTGACAGCGCCCCTTCTTCGATTTTTTCGTATATTAAATATACGGTCATGATTTTGGTCATGCTTGCGGGAGCGAGAGGCGTATAGGATTCGAGTTCATAGTAACACTTGCCTGTTTTGCAGTCGATAACACATGCTGCGGCCGAGCTTAGTTCTATTGCTGAAGCATGGAAGTTGACAAAAGCAAGCGTTATTACTGTGGCGTCTAATAATATCTTTTTTTTCATATGTTTCTCCTGAATTTGTTTTTTTGAGACTGCGAGCTTGAGTGATGGCAGTCTCATTGTGATTGTTGAACGGATATCTAAAAGGAAACTACGGTTGACATAGATCGTCGAGGGATCTGAATTCGTATCCGTTCTCAAGAGCGTATTGTATAACGTTTTCAAGCACTGCGGCATTGTCCGCAGAAACGGCGTGCAGGAGATATATTGCACCGTCGTGCATATAACGTGTTATCATATCATAGGCAGTATCGGTCCCCGGCTGGCTGTTTACATCATAGTCGTAGTAAGCAAAACTCCAAAGTATGGTATTATAGCCCATATCTTTAGCTATAGCAAGGACTTTTTCATTAAATGCGCCTTCGGGAGGCCTCATATAATATGTTTCATAACCGAAATCGTATTTCAGTCTGTCCGATACAGCCTCGATTTCGTAGATTATAGTTTCTGTGCTGCTCTGCGCTAAATTTTTATGATTTAAGGTGTGGTTTCCTACCGAGAAACCGTTGTCTATCATTCGCTTTACAAGATCGGGACTTGAATCAAGATATTCTCCGGTCACGAAAAATGTTGCGGGAATGTTGTATTTTTCGAGAATGTCAAGTATTTGAGCAGTGTATCCGGCTTCGTATCCCTCGTCAAAAGTCAGATAGACAGCGTGCGGGCGTGAATGATCTATGTACTGGGCGTCAAATTTTTCGAGCATGGATTTCTGCCAGTCGTAAAGTATGGGTTCGTCATGCTCCACTCTTGTAAAGCCCCAGTTCTGTTCTTCCGTTGGGAATTGTGAATAATATGAAAAATCGAGCTGTGAAGACGGTGTTTTTACACGTGTATATTCCCGTTTTGCTTTTTGTAGGGGAATATATTCTGTTTTAGGGAGTTCCGGAAGCGTAAGGAAGAAGGCGCGCGCGTTGTTGTCCCAATATGTTTTGCCGTATTTGGCCATGTTGTCTATGAGGATCATCATATTGCCGTCTACCCAGAAGGAAGAAGTCTCTTCTCCGTCTAAGAGTACCTTGATTTTGCTTTCGCCGGCGGTTTTATACACGGTCCCTTCTCTTTGATATGGGAGCTGTATATCTCCCATGCCTGCGATTGCGGTGCAGTTGGTATCTCGTGTAACGTTTACTGTGGCGGAAGATTCGTCGTAAAACACATTGAATCCATAATTTTCGAGATCTCGGACATATATCCCGCAGTATTCATTGATGTTAAAACATTTTATAGGATAATTGTTTATATATGCCGCAACATCGTAATATCGTATTGTTTCACCGGCAGCCTCGATATTGGGCGCTGTGGAGATAAAACAAAGAGCCGCGGCTGCAAAGGCTGATATCTGCTTTTTCATGTTCAAATTGTGAAATCCTTTCAAGAATTTTTAATAACAAAGGCTGCGCAAAAAACGCAGCCTTGAAATATTAACATATATTAATTAACAATTAGAGATCGCGTGTGAGAACTCCGTCAGTTGTTACATTGATGCATGCGACATCTGCTTTTCCGCCGCCCGGAAGCTGTGTCTGGATGTATACATCATATCCGTTGTCAACCTTTACTGGAACATACCACTCATACTCTGACATTAGCGGGAACTGTGCCGATACTGCGATAACAGCTTCGCATTCTGTATCTATAAGCGCATCGTATGCGAGTTCGGCAACTTTGTTGATGATGGTCTCTTCCCAGTATCTGATCGAGTAATACTCGCTCTGATTGAAATTGAGTGACTGAGCTGCAAGAACTTCGTTGTAAGCAGCGGTATAGTTGCCTGCCTCATAGTACCACTTAGCAGCGTCAAGATGCTCAGCGATTTCCATTCTGGTTATTTCGTAGTTGATCTTTGCTGACCATGCTGCAACTTTGTTTGCGTCATAGTACGGCTTGGACGGATCTACCATGTTGAGCTCGCCGAGAGCCTCATAGTAAAGACCATCATAATAGAAGCTCTCAGCCATGGCGAAAGCCTCATTGTTATCTGCCGGTACAGGGAGTGCTGCTGCTGAAGCGCTTACTGCTGATAATGACAAAACCGCAGCCGCGGCTAAGCTTATAAATTTCGGGTTGATCTTCATTGTAACCCCTCCTTTTTTAATCTTTTGAGAAGGATGCGTGATCGCGCGTCCCTCTTAAATCTTTAACAATATGATAACATAAATTTAAAAATAATTCAATAGTTTTCAAGGATGCAAATTCCATAAAAAATACATGGAACATTCATGCACAATTCACAAAATATTCATTATAAAGATAAAAAATTACACGGGAAATATGTGCAGTTTGTATAAGAGGCGCATAATAAAGCCAAATTTAGAGGTGCATGAAAAATCACCTAGCAAGGCAAAAGATATATATAAATTACCAAATGAAGTTTTTTACTGTAAATTTTAAAAGAAAACATCTCTGAACAAGGTGATCATATTTAAAAGTTGTGACTAAAGTGAAAAATATTTAGTATAAACCGAAAAAGTAAATCTGCAGATCGTATATTAAGATATCATTCTAATGATAATTGTCTATGTTGCACTATGGCATTTCTGCGTATGATATAATTTTATGTATTTTTTTCAGAATATAAATATTGACAAACAAATAAAAGCGTGATATAATGTTCTTTGAAAACAAGCAGAGACATTCGCTCTCACCGTACGGCGCAGGAGCTTTACGGTAAATAATTTTCCGTATCATTAGCTATACAGTTGCGGGATATTAGGGCGGATGTTTTCATCCGTTTTTTTGATGTGATTTCGGGACAAAATGTGACCGCAAATGTAATACTATAAATCAGCTGTTTGACGGTCGTTTGCTAAAAGGAGGGGTTTACTATTAGTAAGAATGAACACCAGATCAACGAGCAGATTCGTGATAACGAGCTTCGCATAATTTCAGCGGATGGAGAGCAGCTCGGCGTTATGGATGCGAGATCGGCACAGAGACTTGCGAACGAGAAGGGACTTGACCTTGTGAAGATCGCTCCGAACGCAAAGCCGCCGGTGTGTAAGATAATGGATTATGGTAAGTATAAATTTGAGCTTGCCAAGCGCGAAAAGGAAAACAGGAAAAACCAGAAGGTCATCAATATCAAGGAAGTTCAGCTTTCGCCGTCCATAGATACGAACGATTTTAATACGAAAGCCAGACAGGCGATGAAGTTTTTAAAGTCGGGAGACAAGGTCCGCGTAAAGGTTCGTTTTAGAGGTCGTGAGCTGAGTCATTCTGAGATTGGTAAAGCCTTGCTTGAGCGTTTTGCCGAGACCGTAAAGGAATTCGGTACGGTTGAAAAAGCGGCTAAGCTTGAGGGGAGAAATATGATAATGTTCATTTCTCCGTCAGCGCAGTAATTTTGAAAAGGAGTGTAAATTATGCCTAAAACAAAGATAAAGACACATAGGGGTGCAGCTAAAAGATTTAACCTTACAAAAAACGGTAAAGTTAAGAAGAACAGAGCGTTCAGAAGACATATTCTGAATAAGAAGTCAACAAAGAGAAAGAGACATCTCAGGAAGCAGGCTTACTGTTCAAAGGCAAATGCGGCAGTTATAAAGAAGCTTATCCCTTACAAATAATTTGGAAAGAGAGGTTGTATATAAATGGCAAGAGTAAAAGGCGGTATCGCTACAAAGAAGCATCATAAGAAAATATTAAAGCAGGCTAAGGGTTATTACGGCGCACTCAGCAAGCAGTATCGTTCGGCTAATCAGGCTGTAATGCGTGCTATGGCAAATGCTTATATCGGAAGAAAGCATAAGAAGAGAGACTTCAGAAGACTTTGGATCACAAGAATCAGTGCGGCTGCAAAGATGAACGGAATGAATTATTCAACATTTATGAACGGTCTTAAGAAAGCTGGCATAGATATGAACAGAAAGGTCCTCTCGGAAATAGCTATCGCTGATCCGGCAGCTTTCACAAAGCTCGTTGAGACAGCAAAGGCTGCAAGAGGCTGATAGAAACGTTGGCTGTCCGCTTTGGCGGGCGGCTTTTTTTATTTTGATAGACGACACGATACAGTAAAAAATACCAGTATAAAACTTTACCCTTTCCACATAATAAAACCATAAACGAAGCATGAGACAGCGTAACGTATAACGCAGGCTTTTATTAATATTGAGGAGGAATAATTTTATGAAGGCAACCGGAATTGTCAGAAGAATAGACGATTTGGGAAGGGTGGTGATCCCCAAGGAAATAAGAAGGACTATGCGAATAAGAGAGGGGGATCCTCTTGAGATCTTTACGGAAAAGGATGGAGAAGTGATATTTAAAAAGTATTCTCCTATAGGTGAACTGGGCGATTTTGCGGAGAATTATGTGGAAACTCTTGCAAAGACAAGCGGACATGCGGCGTGTATAACCGATAGGGATAATGTCATAGCGGTTTCCGGTGTCCCAAAGAAGGAGCTGATAGAGAAAAGGGTATCGCCGGAGCTCGATGATCTTATGAACGATAAGGTCACAGTGACGTATGAATCGGGGCGTGTTGTTTCGATAGCGGATGGTAATGATAAGTATAATGCGGGAGTGGTGGTGCCAATCATTTCCGAGGGCGATACGATAGGGTCTGTTGTTTTTGTGATGAAAGACGGAGAAAAGCCTTCAATGGTGGATGACAAGCTTGCCGAGACTGCTGCAGGATTTTTAGGAAAGCATATGGAGGGGTGACACAGCTGTCACTATATAAGGAAGCGGGTGACTGAAAGAAATGATCACCCGTTTTTTGATTGTATCGAAAGAGATATTTTGGGATGTTTTACGATTTTTTGCGGTATTTTCACTAATATTTATATTGAAAAAGCACATAAAATGAGGGATTCTAACGATTGAAAAAGAATGTAAAAGATGATATAATTTTAATGGATTAAATATTGGATTAATTCGGAATGTAGAGAGCAGAAGGAGAGAAAAAATGACAAACTCATTTCAGAACGTGACAACGGATGCCCTGCCTACCGTCGGTAAACTCAGCATAATCAGCATGAAAGGTTGTGAAGAATTCACAGCTAAGATCGACAGTTATTTAAGATCGATGCGTAACGATTCAGACAATGTTGAGACATACGTTACACATGTCACTTGCCCGAGATTCGGGACCGGAGAAGGCAAGTGTGTGATCGATGAGACAGTAAGGGGACATGACGTCTACATTATTTGTGATTGCTTCAATTACGGAGTTACATACAAAATGTACGGTTTTGACAATCACATGAGCCCGGATGATCACTATCAGGATCTCAAGAGAGTGATAGCTGCAATGGGCGGAAAGGCTCGTCGTGTGACAGTTGTAATGATGATGCTTTATGAGGGAAGACAGCACAGAAGAAGCGGAAGAGAGTCTCTTGATGCCGCTATAATGCTGCAGGAACTCATGCAGATGGGCGTTGCGAATGTTATAACTTTTGACGCGCATGATCCAAGGATATCAAACGCGATACCGCTTTCGGGATTTGACAATGTACAGCCGACATATCAGATGATAAAGGCAATAGCTCATGCTGTTCCGGATATCAAGCTTAATAAGTTTGACACGGTCGTTATATCGCCTGATGAAGGCGGTATGGGAAGGTGTATGTATTACAGCTCAGTTCTCAAGCTTGACCTCGGAATGTTTTACAAGCGGCGTGACTATTCAAGGATAGTGAATGGAAAGAATCCTATCGTGGCCCATGAGTATCTTGGAAGAGACGTGGAAGGAAAAGACGTTATTATTGTAGATGATATGATATCTTCCGGAGAATCGATGATCGATGTTGCTACGAAGCTGAAGAACAAGGGCGCAAAGCGCATATTCGTTTTCGCGACGTTCGGATTGTTTGTTAACGGTCTTGAAGTGTTCGATGAGGCTTATGAAGCGAATATAATCGATAAGATATTCACAACCAATCTTAATTATAAGCATCCCGGACTTGAAGAACGTGAATGGTATTATGAAGTGGACATGTCTAAGTATGTATCCCTTCTTATCAATACGCTCAATCATGATGATACTATATCGCATCTGCTCGATCCGGTAAACAAGATCCAGAATCTTGTTTCAAAGCTTGGGACCAATTGATTTATCGTATAAGGACACAGTAAAGGTTTTATACGGCAAATATAAAACTTTAACAGATTATTTACAAGAATATATTGATTTTTTATTCTGTTCATGGTATTATAGTATGTGTGCCAAACAGAAGAAGGGCGATATGAGCCGAACTGCTGTTTTTTGGAAACAGCAGTTTTGCTGTATTTGAAAAATATTCGTCCGAAAATGAAAGGAGTTAAACATATATGGCAAAGGGATTTTCATCAAACCGCAAAATAAGCGGCGTGAATATCATTATGGCGGTAGTCATACTTGCTGTTCTCGCGCTCGGAGTAGTAGCGGTTTGGGGAACGGTTCAGGACAACTACAGACAGAATAGGCTCAACAGCGGAACTGCGAACTTAAACGCAGGAGAGATAGCTGACCAGATGGGTATGGAATTTGACGAATTCCTCGAGTACTATGATCTGACACCTGAAGACGGTGTGAATGAGGATTCTGATATCAATACATTGACTGATAAGATGACCCTCGCAAACATGTCGGAATTCTACTGGGGAGTGGAACTTACGGATGATGTGTTCAACGCGTTCAAAGCTGATCAGGGTATCGGTGATGACGTAACAAAGGATACTAAGGATGCTGATGTGAAAGAGAAGTACAACCAGTATCAGCAGGCTCAGCAGGAGGCTGCGCAGGCATCATCGGCTCCGGCAGATACAACAACAGATGCGGCTTCGGCGTCGACCGATGCAGCAGCGGCAACAGAAGCGGCGGTAAGTGAATCCGCGGCAACAGAGGCGGCGGCTGACACAGCGGCTGTAGAATAAAAGCGATCACAAAAATCAATGCCGGACAGCTGATCGTCTATTCGGTTCGTATTCCGGCATGGGAAGGAATGGGATTATGAGCGAAGAGAATAAGAAAGATAATGAGTTGAAAAACGTTTCTGAAAATCAGCAGGAAACTCCTGTTGAAGCGGAAGAAGTTTCTGAAGTGTCAGTTGAGCAGAGCGAGAATGAAACTGCAGAGGTTCAGGAGAGCGTTGAGGCGTCCGAAGCGACAGAGACAGATGAAGACTCGGATGCGCAGAACGAGGCGCTTGAGGCATTGAATAAGGATCAGGAAAATGACGGTGTAGAAGCAGAGGCAGTTGAGACTGCTGAGACTGCTGAAACCGGCTCTGAAGCGGTAGCTGCAGAAGAAGCGCAAGCTGAACAGCAGCCCAAGAAAAAACTTTCAGTTAAAGCTATAGTAGGCATCGTTGTTGCGGTAGTTGTTATCGCGGGCGCGCTTGTGTTTGCTGTAAACGGCAAGGATTGGTTCAATCCTTATACCAAGGATTATATTGATGTCGATGGTATCGGCATAGGCGAGATAGCGGATCAGATGGGAATGGAGCTTTCTGATTTCCTTGATTATTATGATCTTCCGGAGGATATGCCTGAGTCAACACCGGAAAAAGCAGCATTCTATACAATACCTGCCGGCAAGTATGCCGAAATGAATGGGATGGAGTTTTCCGAGCTCAAGGAGCTTCTTGGCTGGGGTGATGACATAACAGAGGAAACTACGATAGGTGATGCTCTTGATCAGACCAAATTGAGCAATTACGTCGGAGATGAAAATCTTGAGGCGTTTAAAGAGGAATATGGTCTGGGTGACGATATAACTGGAGATACTCTTTGGGTAGAGGTACGAAACATAGTTGATCAAAAGCAGAAAGAGGATTATGAGGCTGCTCAGAATCCTACAGAAGAGCCGACGGAAGAAGCGAGCGCAACAGAGTCGGCTGATACAGCTGCCACAGAAACAACGGATGAGTCAGTTGCGACTGATGCGGCAGCGGATACCGCGTCAGAAGGCGACGCGGCTGCAACACCGGCAGCGGCTGAATAATATGATATGTATGATTTACTGTCCCGGCGTACGCCGGGACAGTTTTTTAAGCTGGGGATTATTCTGCTTCAAGCATGTTTTCTGCAAGTATCCCATATCCGGAAAGCGGATCGTTTACAAAAACGTGAGTTACAGCTCCGACGAGCATACCGTTTTGCAGTATCGGAGCGCCGCTCATGCCTTGCACTATCCCACCGGTTTTTTCTATAAGAGTCTCGTCCTTGACTTCAATAACAAGATCTTTTC
Source organism: uncultured Clostridia bacterium (assembly GCA_904395315.1). Classification (GTDB taxonomy): domain Bacteria; phylum Bacillota; class Clostridia; order UBA1381; family UBA1381; genus Ornithomonoglobus. The sequence goes on along the minus strand of CAJFNT010000085.1, from coordinate 12,494 downwards.
CCGACTTGGACGGAGGTGAGACGCGTTTTATATTTATAGAATATTCTTTGACGCCGTTTCCGTCAACATCGGCAAGTATCGAAGCGGCACCGGTCCTTACTTCCGAGGAGGAGGCGACTCGAACCGGATCTCCCTGCTCTTTTTCAACCTGTTCCGGACTTAATTCTCCGAATATCCCATGTTCGGTGTTTTTTGTTATATTTCCAAGCTCGCTTCCATCAATATCGCCGGTGACTGCTCCCGGTTTGCCTGATCTGCCTTTTGAGATTGACGTTATTGTACAGTTTTGTATAATTCCGTGTTCAATGGGCATAATACAGCCTGTATCAACGTCGCATATAGCGTGACCGAGAGCGGCAAATTCTGTGCCGGTAGTATAAGTTAAGGTGCCGAGCCCGGCAGTGCTGTCCCGAAGCCACAACCCGAGTTTGAGCCCGGAATCGGTATAGACAGGGGTTATATCCAAGCTTTGTTCCTGACCGTTCCTTTCAATAGTGAGAGTAACTGGACCGTCGGATGAGGCAATGATCTCCGAGAACATTTCGTTCGAAACTGCTTCCTCACCGTTGATTTGCTTTATGATATCTCCTTTTGATATACCGCATTCCTCGGATGGAGCTACATTTTTTCCGGAACTATCGATGATCGATGTTGTGCCCACAACTATAAGACCATCGGTATACATTTTGACACCTACACACTTTCCGGATGGGATAACATACTCATCGGCTGAAGATACGGGCGCTGATACTGCTGCAGCTGTGGACAAGAGTATTGCTGCTGACAGATATTTGACAGCTTTGAACATTTTTTCACCGTCCTTCTTAGATCTGTTGATTTTGGTTTGTGGAATACTGCGCGGCACAACAGCCGCGCAGTAATATCGTCTGATTTTCCGCACAGTTTTATACTGAAAAACTTATGCTTGAATTGGTTCAAAAAAGTATGGAATTTAAAAAGCAAATATGATATACTAATACGGAGTGAATTATTATTGGCGAAAGGAATTTAACATGGAAGGTTACTTGAAAGGTCTTAATGATAAACAGCTTGAAGCGGTAAAAACAATAGATGGCGCGCTGCTCGTGCTTGCTGGCGCGGGAAGCGGAAAAACGACAGTTTTAGCGTCAAGGATCGCATATATATTACAGAATACATATACTCGGCCTTGGAATATCCTTGCCATTACGTTTACGAATAAGGCTGCAAATGAGATGAAGGACAGGATCGGACGGATCGTAGGCGGGGAAGTAAAGGATATGTGGGTCGGAACATTCCATTCCATATGTGTAAGGATATTGAGGAGCTGTATCGACAGAGCAGGATACGGCAAGGATTTTGTCATTTATGACAGCGCGGATACCCGTACTGTGATAAAGGAATGCATAAAAGAACTGCGCCTTGATGAGAAAGTGTATCCGGCAAGAAGCGTGCAGAGTATCATATCAAATGCAAAAAATGAAATGATAGGTCCGGATGAGTTTGAGAATGTATACAGAAATAATCCGAGAATGAAAGATATTGCCGAAATATACAGACGTTATAGAAAAAAATTGATAAATAATAATGCTCTCGATTTTGACGATATAATATTGCTTACTGTGCAAATATTTAAAGAGAATGAGGATGTTGCCGAAAAATATCAGGCAAGATTTCAGTATATACTTGTTGATGAGTATCAGGATACGAATGATTCTCAATATGAGCTCATACATATACTTGCGGAAGGATATGGAAATATTTGCGTCGTGGGTGATGACGATCAGAGTATATATAAATTCAGGGGAGCCAATATTAATAATATACTTGGGTTTGAGCGCGATTATAAAAATGCGAAACGAATAATGCTTGAGCAGAATTATCGTTCAACATCGACTATCCTAAACGCGGCAAACGCTGTTATATCGCATAATAAAGGACGTATGGGAAAAAAGCTGTGGACATCGAGCGGTGATGGAGAAAAGATCACCGCGTATACGGGATACACGGAAAGAGAGGAGGCAAAATTTATTGCCTCAGAGGTATCAAAGGAATATAAAAAGAGCGGAACATACAACAGATGCGCGGTGCTGTACAGAACAAATGCTCAGTCGAGAGCGATAGAGGAAGCGTTTATGCGTGAGGCGATACCATATAAGGTCTTGGCGGGGCTGAGATTCTATGACCGAAAGGAAATAAAAGATGTCATAGCCTATCTGCGGCTTATATATAACAATGGCGATGATGTGAGTCTCAGAAGGATCATAAATGAGCCGAAGAGGAAGATTGGAGCGGCGACGATCGAGAAAATACAGCTTCACTCAAATGAGCTGGGAATAAGCAATTTTGAAGTTATAGAAAACGCGGGTAATTATCAGGATCTCAGATCAGCGGCTCCGAGGCTGAAAGCCTTTGCTGACATGATAAAGGATTTTAGAAGGCTTGCGGGTATGCTTACAATAGACGCGCTTGCAGAGCGTGTTATAAACGACAGCGGATATATGGCGGCGCTTGTCGCGGAGGATACTGTCGAGTCGCAGACAAGGATAGAAAACGTAAACGAGTTGATGTCCGTAGTGAAAGATTATTCTGAAAATCCGGAATACAGCGGCACGCTCGGAGAATTCCTTGAATCTGTCACATTGATATCTGATATAGATGATTATGACCAGGAACAGGACAGTGTTGTAATGATGACAGTTCACAGCGCAAAAGGTTTGGAATTTCCTATAGTATTCCTTACGGGACTCGAAGAAGGTCTATTTCCGAGCCAGAGATCGATCGGTACGGAAGAGGATATCGAAGAAGAACGGAGACTGTGTTATGTTGCGATAACAAGAGCAAAAGAGAAACTATATGTAACTAAGGCGATGAGCCGCACAAAGTTCGGTCAGAGAAATCCAGCGATAGAATCCAGATTTTTCAGAGAGATACCGAAAGAGTATATTTATGATGCAAGCGGCGCCGCGGCGAAAGCGACCGAAGGACTTAAGCGGGCTGGGATAGAGATCACGCCTTCGAGGAAGCGTATCGAGCGTTACGAAAAAAAAGCTCCGGAGCCGGCTATGGAGGAATACTCATTTGCCGCCGGTGACAGGGTGCGTCATAGAAAATTTGGCGACGGGACAGTCATATCCTCGCAGACGTTCGGCAAGGATGCGATCGTGCTCATTGATTTTGATTCGGTCGGAACGAAACGTGTAATGGCGGCTTTTGCAAAACTTGAAAGAATATGATCTGACAGCTATGGAGGTGTATTTTTATGGCTCTTGATGCCATTGTTGTTAGCGCGCTCGTGGATGAGCTGCAGTGTCTTGTCGGAGGCAGAGTAGACAAGGTCCATCAGCCGGAGCGCGATGAGATATCGGTATATATAAGAACACGCGACGAGAATTATCGTTTGGTGCTCTCGGCGAGCTCTGCGAATCCGAGAGTGCATCTTACAGAGAGGACAAAGAAGAACCCAGCAACAGCTCCGCTTTTTTGTATGCTTCTCAGAAAGCATATTGGCAGCGGCAAGATCACAGCAGTGGAGCAAGTAGGATTTGAAAGAATAATAAAGATATCTGTGGAAAGCTATAATGAGCTTGGTGATCTTACCGTAAAATATCTTATAGCTGAAATAATGGGAAGATATTCAAATGTCATACTTGTTTCGGAAGATGGTACCGTTATAGACTCAGTAAAACATGTGGACGGATCTGTTAGCTCGGTCAGGGAGATACTTCCGGGAGGAAAATACAGTCCGCCGCCCGCACAGGATAAAATACCGCTTACTGAATTTGGACAGGATCACGTTATAGATCTTGGACATCCTGTAAAGGCGGATAAAGCTATTTTATCATCTGTGGCAGGGATAAGTCCGCTTACTGCGCGCGAGCTCGTTTATTCTGTGTTTGGCACGACAGATGTCAAAGCTTTAGAGGTAAATACAAATAAAGCTGCAGAGCTGAAGCTGGCGGTGATGCGGCTTGCCGGGAAGGTAAGAAGCAAGGACTTTTCACCGTGTATAATAACCGATATGTCAACGGGTAAACTTATGGAGTTTTCCGCTGTGGAGATTCGTCAATATGAAGGATTGGCAAATGTTCAGCTATTTGACAGCGTGAATGCGGTGGTGGATGATTTTTATTACAGACGTGATATGCATGATCGTATGCGGCAGAAAAGCGCCGGAATCACAAAACTGCTGAACAATAATATCGAAAGAGTATCGAAAAAGCTTTCTATTCTTGAACGCACGGTAAAGGATGCAGAAAATAGGGAAAAGTATAAGATACGAGGCGATCTTCTTACCGCTAATATATACAGGATGAGCGAGGGGATGAAAGAGATAGAGGTCGATAATTTTTATGATCCCGATAGTCCGAGCTTAAAGATCACACTCGATCCGTCACTTTCGCCGTCGATGAATGCGCAGAGATACTATAAAAAATATAATAAGGCAAAGACAGCGTTGGTGGAAGCTGCAAAACAGATGGAAGCGGCAAGAGCCGATCTTAACTATTTGGAGAGCACACTCTATGTTGTAGAGAATGCAGAGACTATTGAGGATATAAATTCTGTAAAGGATGAAATGGCATCTCTCGGTTACATATCGGGACACGGCAGGCAGACTAAGCGAAAAGACAAAGAAAAATCGAAACCGATGCATTTTGTATCCTCAGATGGATTTGACATTTATGTGGGCAGAAATAATACACAGAATGACTATCTTACTTTGAAATTTGCCAACACTTCGGATCTGTGGTTCCATACGAAAGATATACACGGCTCACATACTATCATAAAGCTTGGGTTGGATAAGGATGTTCCCAAAAGTACTATCCTTGAGGCGGCTCGTCTTGCAGCGTATTATTCTCAGGCGAGAGGATCGGCGCAGGTGCCTGTTGATTATACGGTTATAAAGAACGTAAGGAAACCTAACGGCGCAAAGCCGGGAATGGTAATATATGATGGATATAATACTGTTTATGTAAAACCGGAGCGGATAGATGAAAAATGCGCGGAGAACAGCGGAAAATGAATTTAGATATTGATAAGGAATTAAAAAAATGCCGCCTTTGTCCGAGAGTCTGCGGCGTTGACAGAACAGCAGGCTGCCGCGGCTTTTGCGGTGCGGGGAGAAGCGCGAGGATCGCGCGAGCCGCTCTTCACTATTGGGAGGAGCCGTGTATAAGCGGCAAGAATGGATCCGGTACTGTGTTTTTTTCCGGATGCACGATGAGATGTATTTATTGTCAGAATTACGAATTGAGCGCAAAAAATTTTGGTTATGATATAACCGAGCGTGAACTGGCGCGGAAATTCCTGATGCTGCAGGGGCAGGGGGCCGAGAATATAAATCTCGTAACTCCTACTCAGTATATTCCTTATATAATAAATTCCGTTTGTGATGCGAGAAAAAATGGCTTGTCCATCCCTGTTGTGTATAATACCGGCGGATATGAAACGGAAAGATCTCTTGAGCTGCTCGAAGGGACGGTGGATGTGTATTTGCCAGATTTCAAATATTTCAATGATAAACTTGCGGCAAAATACTCATCCGCGGCCGGATATACGCGGATCGTAAAAAATGCGCTTGACATTATGTTTGAGCAGGTAGGAGAGCCGATATTTGACGGTAATGGGATGATGATAAAAGGTATGATAATACGTCATCTTATGCTTCCGGGGCATCTTGATGATACTGCGCGTATAATTAATTATATCAGTAAAAGATTTGGAAATTCGGTATATTTCAGTCTTATGAGTCAGTATACACCGGGCAGAAAAATAAAAGGACATCCTGATCTTAATAGGACTGTCGAAAAGAAATATTATGATTTTGCTGTAAGCATATGTGAAGATCTCGGAATGGAAAATGTATTTATACAGGAAGGTTCATCAGTAGGTGAAAGTTTTATACCGGAATTCACCGGAAATTATGAACATCCGGTGTAATATTTGTAAAGAAAATTAATATTTATTTAATATTTGGGTTGACATTGCAAAATCGATATGTTATTATATAATTGCGCTGAGATTTTGCGCAGCATGGTTTTTAGTTTAACGGAGACAATATGTATTATTTTATCAGAGGAAGGCTTGCCGCCAAAGGCGAGAATTTTGTTGTTGTTGAAGCGTCCGGAGTAGGTTATATGATATATACTTCGCTTTCGGGAGTAGAAAGATCAGGTCAGATCGGCTCGGAAGTGACGATGTATACATATCTTAATGTGCGTGAGGATGCGATGGAGCTCTACGGATTTGCAACGCTTGAGGAAAAAACGATGTTCATGCGTCTGATCTCTGTTTCGGGAGTCGGGCCGAAAGTTGCTTTGGCGCTGCTTTCGATCGCAAGTCCGTCAAGGATAGCGGGCGCTATCATAACGGATGATGAAAAACTTTTGACTCGGGCATCCGGAGTGGGCCCAAAGGCTGCGAGAAGGATAATTCTTGAGCTTAAGGATAAGCTTGAACCGTCGGAACTGGGAGTAGAAACGTCTGATGGTGATATCACAGGCTCAGAGGTGCTTACGGATTCAAGAGCGGAAGCGTTGAGCGCGTTGGTAGTATTGGGATATGGAGCGTCAGAGGCGAAGAGCGCGTTGGCGGGACTCGATAAAGAGCTTCCGACAGAGGATCTTATAAAGAAAGCTCTTTCGGTGCTTATGAAACTGTAATGTAAAAACAATGCGGCAAAGAGATCGCCGCACAGGAGGTATCATATGTTTGACGAAGACGAACGATTTGTGACCGGTGGATTCATAGAGGAAGACACTGAGATCGAATACGGTCTGCGGCCGCATCGGTTTGAAGAGTATATCGGGCAGGCGAAAGCAAAGGAAAACCTCGAGATCTACATACAGGCGGCGCTTGAGCGTAAAGAGGCGCTTGATCATGTATTGCTTTACGGTCCTCCGGGACTGGGAAAGACAACTCTTGCCGGTATAATAGCAAATGAAATGGGTGTCAATATAAGGATCACCAGCGGACCGGCTATAGAGAAAGCGGGAGATCTTGCTGCCATATTGACCAATCTGTCTGAACATGATATCCTGTTTATTGATGAGATACACAGGATGTCGAGGACTGTAGAGGAGATCCTATATCCCGCTATGGAGGATTATTCGCTCGATATAATAATAGGAAAAGGACCGGCGGCTAAATCTATAAGGATAGATCTTCCTAAATTCACTTTGATAGGCGCGACTACGCGCGCGGGACTTTTGACTGCTCCGCTGAGGGACAGATTCGGTGTTATAAGCCGGCTGGAACTGTACAGCGTTGACGAGCTTACACAGATCGTTGAGAGGAGCGCAAAGCTTTTAGGCGTTGAAATAGACAGGGATGGCGCCGCGGAGATCGCGTCACGGTCGCGAGGCACTCCGAGAATAGCGAACAGATTCTTGAAACGTGTGCGTGATTTCGCTCAGATAAAGGCTGATGGGGCTATAACGTCAGAAGTGGCAGATATGGCGCTGAAGCGTATGGAAGTGGATGAGCTCGGACTTGACGCTGTAGACAGCAGGATGATAAAGGCCATGATTGAGAATTTCGGAGGAGGTCCGGTGGGGCTTGAGACACTTGCTGCTACGATAGGGGAAGAGTCTAATACGATCGAGGATGTATATGAGCCCTATCTTTTGCAGCTGGGGTTCATATCGAGAACGCCGAGAGGCAGGGTAGCAACTAAAGCTGCATATGATCATTTTGATATACCATATAGTGAATAGATAATATGCGCGGCTCTATGCTGTGCGAGGGAGAAAGGAGAATATTGTGAGATCGGCATGTAAAATTGCTGCCGCGGTATTTGCCGCAGGAATAACTGTGTGTACTGCGGCGGCAGCGAACGCGGCGATGCAGATATGTTATGACGGGGCAACTCATTGGTATACAGGAGAGATATATTCCTTGTATGTTAACGGAAACGAAGTGAAGTCCCCGATGGAACCGATCATATTCAACGATCATGCTCTTGTGCCAGTCCGTGAAATATTTGAGGAATGCGGGGCTACGGTAGAGTATACGGGAGAGACCCAATGTGTGGAGATCGAATATGAAGGCTCATACATACGCATGTATATAAATGATAATTACGCGTATATAAACGGGGAAAAACAGCAGATACCGGATAACGTGGTTCCAAAGCTTATAAATAAGCCCGGCGGAGAGACAAAGACTATGGTTCCGGTCAGATTTATAAGCGAAACGGTTGGAATGGGTGTGGATTTTGACGCTGAAAACGGAAGGATCGATATCACATCGGATACAAATTCTGCTGTGGACAGATCTGATGCGGAGGTAACTGTGACAGAAGCTCCCGCTACCGAGGCGCCTGTTTATACTTCAGATCCTGTGTCTGCATCTGTAACGGATATAGTTTACAATATGATATCTGAAACGGAGATAAAATTGACCGTGACATGTGATTCATCTGTAAGCGGCAGGTATTCACATTTTACGCTCAGTGATCCAGAGAGGATAGTTATAGATTTTGCGAATATGACGTTTAAGGACGGAGACAGGACGATAAATATAGGAGTTGACGGATTTTCTCAGATCAGGACCGGAACAAACTCTGAGCGCGCGAGAATAGTTCTTGATGTTGAAAATCTTGTGAGCTACAACGTCAATGAGGTTTCCGATAATGTTGTTGAGATCACAGCAGAGGTGACAGGAGAGACAAGTGATGATGCTGAACCGACTCCTGCTCCTCAGACCAATACAGGAGACTCATCGATCGTGTCAAATACCGTTAGTGATGCTTATAAAACGGGAATAGTTGCGGCGACAGCGGCGGACAGTCAGAAGGTGATAATGCTTGACGCGGGGCACGGCGGCGAGGATCCGGGCGCGATAGGAAATCTTAACGGCACTGCCGTAAATGAAAAAGATCTTACGCTTTCCATAACCTATAAGGTAAAGGATATACTTGAATCAAATGGCTATACGACGAGCATGACACGTACAGGAGATACGCTTCCATCACTCACAGAGCGTCCTGCTCAGGCGAATGCGGAAGGATGTGCTCTGTTCGTGAGCATACATATCAATTCGGCGGAAGCAGAAAGCGCAAACGGTACGGAAGTGTATTGGTCAGAAGAGAATAATGGTGACGAATACGGGATAACAAGTCAGGAGTTTGCCGTAAATGTGCTTGACAGTATGCTGAAATATACTGACGCAACGGACAGAGGTGTAAAGATGGCCAATTGGGCTGTAACGAGACGCTCTGAGATGCCGGCGATCCTTATAGAGGTCGGATTTATATCCAATGCGGAAGAGCTTGAGGCTATGTGCAGTGACGATTATCAGAATAAGGTAGCAAAAGGGATAGCAGAGGGGATAATCGACTCTCTGCATAAAGTAGAGATCCCGTAAATATGTTCGATATTACAATAATAATGATAGGACTGCGGCATTGCCGCGGTCCTTTACTTTGCGCGGAGGTAAACATTGATGCATAGGATCAAAGAGGCTGTTATAGTTGAAGGGATATATGATAAAAATAAGCTTGAAAGCTTTCTGGACGGCGTTATTTTGACAACACATGGATTTGCTGTATATAAAAATGAAGATTTCGTAAAAATGATGCAAAAGATGGCTGATAGATCGGGGATAGTGATCTTGACAGATTCGGATTCCGCAGGTATAAGAATCAGAAATTTCATAAAGCAGAAAGTGGATCCTGATAAAGTTAAACATGCATATATACCTGATATTGAAGGAACGGAGAAGAGAAAGCGGAGGCCGTCCGCTGAAGGGCTTCTCGGTGTCGAAGGAATGGATGAGGATATAATAATAAAAGCTTTGCGTGATGCCGGCTGCACTGTGGATGACGTATCATCTGATATCAGTGTGAACGATAATATTACAAAGACAGATCTGTACATGCTCGGACTTTCCGGCGGGAAGGGGGCGAGGCAGCTTCGTGAGAGACTGGCTCGTGAGATAGGAGTGCCTGCAAAGCTTTCTTCAAATATGCTTCTTGAGGTGCTTAACAGGATCGTGGACCGTGAGGAATTAGTTGAACTTGTACAAAAAATAAAGGCGGATATGTTATAATTTTTACTGAAAGGGTATTGACAATCCGCTGAAAATGATGTAAAATATACTCTGTCAATCAAAAGTACTTTACACAGGTCGGAGATGATGATGTGGCGAAAGATCTCAGGATGGGAATATTGCTGGACTTCTATGGAGGATTGCTTACAGATAAGCAGTCGCTTGCTTTGGACAGCTATTATAACCAGGATTTATCGCTTGCCGAAATTGCTGAAGAGATGGGAATAAGCCGTCAAGGCGTTATGGCATTTCTCAGGCAAGGTGAAAAGCATCTTTGTACGTTTGAAGAAAAATTGGGACTCGCGGAAAAATTCGGCGAGATAAATGCAGGATTGGATAAAATGCGCGGCATAATAAATACTATGCCGCAGGATGACCGCAGTAAAGAGCTTTTGTTGCTGATAGAAACCGTTTCGGGGATAATATGATCCGATGCGGCTTCACTTGGTATACTGCTCCGCTGAAACGGCGGGATCATTTGATATATTGAAGGGAGTGTTCGGAATTGGCTTTTGAAAGTCTTGGCGATAAGCTTCAGGGCGTTTTTAAAAAGCTCAGGGGCAAGGGAAAGCTCAATGAAAAAGATATAAAAGAAGCCATGAGGGAGATAAAGCTTGCGCTTCTCGAGGCGGACGTTAACTTCAAGATCGTTAAAGAATTTGTTAATAAGGTATCTGAGAAGGCTTTGGGAGCTGAGATACTTGAGTCTTTGACACCGTCACAGCAGCTTGTCAAAATAGTAAATGACGAGCTTACGGAAATGATCGGAGGCGAGGCAGCGAGACTTGAATTTGCTTCTAAGCCGCCCACCGTGATAATGCTGTGCGGACTTCAAGGCGCCGGTAAGACGACCGCGGCGGCAAAGCTTGCACTGTATCTGTCTAAGCAGAGCAGACGACCGTTGATGGCGGCTTGTGACGTTTACAGACCGGCAGCTGTCAAGCAGCTTGAGATACTCGGAAAACAGATAAATCAGCCGGTATTTTCGATGGGGACAGACGCGGATCCTGTAGAGATCGCAAAGGAAGCCGTTAAGTATGCCGTCGTTCATGGCAATGATCCGGTAATACTTGATACGGCGGGAAGACTTCATATAGATGAACAGTTGATGCATGAGCTTGCTGAGATAAAGAGTGAAGTCGATCCGACGGAGATCCTTCTTGTGGTGGATTCTATGACCGGTCAGGATGCGGTAAATGTTGCGAAAACGTTTAACGATCAGCTTGAAGTCACAGGAGTAATACTTTCGAAGCTTGACGGAGATACGCGCGGGGGCGCCGCGCTGTCTGTAAAGCAGGTAACGGGAAAGCCTATCAAGTTTGCTTCGGTAGGTGAAAAGCTTGGAGATCTTGAGTTATTCCATCCTGACAGAATGGCGTCAAGGATCCTCGGTATGGGAGATATACTTTCGCTTGTCGATAAGGCGCAGGCTGAATTCGATGAGAAGAAAGCGGCGGAATTGGAGCAGAAGCTCAGGAAGTCACAGTTTGATCTTGATGATTTCCTGGAGCAGCTTAATCAGATGAAAAAATTAGGCTCGTTTTCGCAGATACTCGGTATGTTGCCGGGTGTTGACAAAAAGATGCTCGAACAGGTGGATACTGAAGAAAATGCTAAAAAGATGGTCCATATAGAAGCTATAATTCAATCAATGACTCTTGAGGAACGACGTAATCCGAAGATCATTGGAGCCAACAGGAAAATAAGGATCGCTAAAGGAAGCGGAACGCGCGTACAAGACGTTAATCAGCTGTTGAAGCAGTTTGCCGAGATGCAGAAGGTAATGAAGCAGCTTTCGGGAGGAAAGCAGCAGAGAATGTTAAAGCGTCTGAGAAAGCGTAAAAAGTGATATCGGTATTTAAATATCAATTGTATATTTTAAATATAGGCGAAAGCTGCGGTACGGCGAAGCTGTGCCGAATCCAGTATGCAGGAGGTGAAAGAAATGGCAGTAAAGATCAGATTAAGAAGAATGGGTGCAAAGAAAGCTCCGTTCTACAGAGTAATCGTTGCAGATTCAAGATCACCGAGAAACGGTAAGTTTATTGAAGAGATCGGCACATACGATCCGCTCACAAACCCTTCAACCATAAACATCGATGCAGAGGCCGCTAAGAAGTGGCTCGGAAACGGTGCTCAGCCTACAGATACTGTAAAGGCTCTTCTGAAGAAATCCAATATTATCGACTAACGGAGGGCAGTAAGATGAAAGAAGTTTTAGAGATCATCGCCAAAGCGCTCGTTGATAATCCGGACCGAGTGGATATTACAGAGGTTGACAACGAGGACAGTACGGTCACCCTCGAGCTCAGAGTTGCCGAAAACGACATGGGTAAGGTGATCGGAAAACAGGGCAGAATAGCTAAGGCTCTGCGCACTGTTGTCAAAGCTGCGGCAAGCCGTGAAAATAAGAAGGTTTCGGTTGATATAGTATAAGACTAAATTGAAAGGCTGTTCTGTAA
>CAJFNT010000084.1 GCA_904395315.1 uncultured Clostridia bacterium | reverse complement strand
GCCGATGTGGTGGAATTGGCAGACGCGCTGGACTCAAAATCCAGTGGAGTAAAATCCGTACCGGTTCGACCCCGGTCATCGGCACCAGCAAGGATCGAAAACTATGTTTTCGGTCCTTTTTGTTTTATTTAGACTTATAATCGCAAAATATAATCCTGAGATCACCTGTTTTTGAGGAGGATAAACAGAATGGACAAAGATACGACAAAAACACTCTTTGAAGCTCTTTTACAATATGAAAAACCATCACTTTATTTCAACACACTCAAAAAAGAAACACTTTCCGACCGGTTCCCTGAGCTTGCACGGCTCCGAGGCATCCCTCAGCCGCCTGAACACCATAAAGAGGGCGATGTGTGGAATCATACCATGCTCGTCATCGATGAAGCGGCAAAGCTGCGTGACCGCTCAAATTATCCGCTCGGACTGATGCTGTCGGCTCTTGCACACGACTTCGGCAAATACTGCACAACCGATACAATAAACGGGCATATACACGCATACGGGCATGAGCGTGCGGGAATACCGATAGCCGGAGAGTTCCTTGAAAGGTATACCGCAGATGTCGCGCTTATAGAATATGTAAAAAATATGTGCAAGCTCCATATGCGTCCTAATATGCTCGCGGCGCAGAGAGCAGGTCAAAAAGCGGTAAACCGGCTGTTTCGGGAATCAGCCGATCCCGAGGACCTTCTTCTGCTTGCGAAAGCTGATCATCTCGGACGCATCGATCCGCCTAACTATACACTGACAGAGATCTATCTCCGAAACGGGCTCCGCGCTTTCCTCCGGTCGGCAGAACGCTCCAACTGACATTTTTATGTCTCATTTTCGGAATATTCTCATTATATACATTATTTTTATGGACATTTTCCGCATAATATGCTATAATTGAGTAAGCAACGCACATTTGTTTTAACGAAAGGAATTCAATATATGGATACATTGATACGCGGGAACAGCACAGACGGTTCTATACGTGTTTTTTCCGCAATAACGACAGATACGGTAAACGAGGCGCACCGCGTCCATAAAACGTCCGCTACGGCTTCAGCGGCTCTTGGACGCCTTCTGACAGCAGCGGCAATAATGGGTGCGCAGTTAAAAAGTGACACTGATTCCGTGACATTACAGATAAACGGTGAAGGACCGCTCGGGATAATGATCGCCGTTACTGACAGCAGGTCCCATGTACGCGGCTATGTGGCAAATCCGCAGGCTGATCTGCCGACAAACGCAAAAGGCAAGCTTGACGTCGGCGGCGCGGTCGGTCCGGGATTTTTAAGCGTTATACGTGACCTCGGTCTTAAAGAGCCATATATAGGGAGAACGCCTCTCATAAGCGGAGAGATAGCCGAGGATCTGACATATTATTACGTTAAAAGCGAACAGATACCGACAGCGATAGCGCTCGGTGTGCTCGTTGACACGGATTTGTCCATAAAAGCGGCGGGCGGATACATGATCCAGCTCATGCCGGAGGCAACTGAAGAAACGGCTGTCCGGCTCACGGAGCTGGTCGAAAGCGCTCCTTCGGTAACGGACATGATAACGCAGGGAATGAGCGCGGAAGACATAGCTTTCGCCGTTACCCAAGGCTTCGATATGCTTCTCGAAAACAACGCCGCGGCTCCGGCCTATGAATGCAAATGCTCGCGGGAGAGAATGAAACGCGCGCTCATCTCGATAGGCAAACAGGAGCTCCGCGATATAATAGACGAGCAGGGCGAGGCGGAAATGAGCTGTCAGTTCTGCGATAAGCTCTATCATTTCACACGCGAGGAACTCGAGTCACTATATGAAAAAGCAAGATAACGACCGTTAGATTCGGAAGGAGAAAAGGTAAAATTATGAATAACAAAGTAAAAGCATATGTGGTCCTCCCATGCTACAATGAGGAAGAAGTGCTGCATGAGACATGCAAACAGCTTCTCTGCGTTTTTGACGAAATGCGCAGTGACGGGCTCATAACGGATTCAAGCCGTATAGTTTTCGTCGACGATGGCAGCCGTGACAGGACATGGTCTATAATAGAAGAGCTGCAGGCAGCGCACGAGGAAGTAAAGGGTATCAAGCTCGCGCATAATGTCGGGCACCAGAACGCTCTTTTCGGCGGACTTATGACAGTCCGCAGCGAATGTGACTGCGCTATATCCATAGACGCAGATCTTCAGGACGACATCCACGTTATCCCGGATATGATACGAAAATTCCGCGATGATGACTGCGAGATAGTTTACGGTGTGCGAAACAAGCGTGACACCGATACCGTTTTCAAACGCAGCACGGCTCTCGCATTCTATAAGCTCATGAAGATAATGGGAGTTGACATGGTATACAACCATGCCGATTATCGCCTTATGGGCAGACGCGCTCTCGAGGGACTTTCGGAATTCCAGGAACGCAATCTATTCCTGCGCGGTATGGTGCCTCTTATAGGATTCAAATCAGACTGTGTTTACTATGACAGGCACGAGCGTTTCGCGGGCGAATCAAAATATCCGCTGAAGAAAATGCTCTCATTCGCGTTCGACGGGATAACCTCATTCAGTATAAATCCTATACGAATGATATCGACAGTCGGAACACTGGCATGTATCATTGCTGTAATTATGGCAATATACGCGATCGTTCAGAAAATAATAGGACAAGCCGGAGCCGGATGGGCATCGCTTATGTGCTCGATATGGTTCATAGGCGGTCTGCAGCTTTTGGGGATCGGGCTCATCGGCGAATACATCGGAAAGATGTATAAAGAGGTCAAACGCAGACCCCGCTATATAGTAGAGAAATATATCGGTGAAGATTAATATCGACGAAAGGACCGCAATAAAATGATCATATCAATTTTGGCAAGCATCCTTGTTTGGGGCAGCGCGGCATTGCTTCTGCTCCGGCTTGTTTCAAATTCCGGTATCAGTCTCGGCAAAAGCCGGGCAATATCAGAGATGTTGGCTGACAAGTCTCTCGGCGGCGGTTTTGAAACAACGGCTAAAGACATAGCGAAAATATTCGGGCTGGCAATGGCTTTCAGAGCCGCTGTGTTTTTATTGTCTATATGCGCCATATATATATTCAAGGATCAACAGTTTTCGTGGAAGGATCTTTTGAACACATATCTGCAATGGGACGCCAATAATTATCAGCGTATCGCCATAGGCGGATATACCTATCATACGGAGAACGGCGACTTTACTACTCTCGCGTTCTTCCCTCTCTATCCTTGGATGATAAGGATCCTTACACTGATATTCCGCAATGAGATAGTAAGCGGTATCGTTCTTTCCTCTGTTCTATATGCAGGTTCATGCTGCTATTTGTACAAGCTTATGGCTTTAGACTACAACAGATCCACAGCAATAAGAGCGATAATATACATGTCTGTATTCCCGCATGCTCTGTTCTTCGGAGTTATGATGAACGAAAGCACACTTTTGTTCATGTCAATGGCCACATTCTATTATATACGAAAGCACGACTGGATGAAAGTCGGCATATTCGGCGCGCTGGCGGCGCTTTCAAGAATGGCAGGTATCCTGCTTGCTGTTCCGGCTGCGGTAGAATGGCTTGAGCATTATGAGATATTAGGAAAAATAAGATCCGGGAAGATCAAAGAAGCCTGGAAACTCTTCTACAGCAAGGGACTATGGATATTCCTTATGCTGGCAGGCATAGGGATATATCTCTTCTGCAATTACAAAGTGACCGGAGACTGGTTCAAGTTCCTTGAATATCAGGATAAATATTGGAGCAACGATGTTGATTACTTCGGCAACGGCATAGGTCTTATTTTCGATAACGCGATTAATGAAACAAAATTCACACGGTTTGCAATATGGATACCGGAAGCATGCTCGGTGATCCTTGCGATCGCGGCGCTTGTCTACGGGATCCGCAGAAGCAAAAGTATGTATACATCATTTCTTATTGTCTATATAATCGTCAATACCAGCATGGGCTGGCCTATAAGCGTTGCGAGATACATGACATGCGCCGTCCCCATATTCATTGCGATGTCTGATTTTTCAGATAGGCACAGATGGACAGAGCCGCTCATAACATCGTCTATGGCTGTGGGAATGGGTATATATTTAGCGGCATATTTCATGTCAAAACAGATACTTTGAGCGCGGAGGTATGAAAAGTGAAAAAAAACACATCAAAATCGGGTCTTTCAGTGAAGCCGTCCGATGATTACAGAAGTCTGGCAGCGGTGTGTCTTGCTGCTGCGGGTGTACTGTTTATAATATGGACGTTCACAGGAAAATGGCCATGGGTAGGTCAATATTACAACTCGTATATTCTTCAGGCACAGTCGTGGCTTGACGGCAGGCTTGATCTCGGTCAAAACTATTCACATCTTGAGATAGCTGTGTTCGAAGGCAAATACTATATAAGCTTTCCGCCGTTCCCCTCGTATCTCATGTTCCCATTCGTGCTTATCGGATGGGATACCTGCGACGGATTTATCGCCTTCGTCTCGGCAGTGGCGGCAGCCGCTTATGCGTATAAGATACTCGATCACTTCGGCATAAAAAATGACCGCGCGGTATTTTTCTCATTGCTGCTAACTGTCGGTTCCAACTGGCTCTTTACGGCTCAAGTAGCCTGGGTATGGTTTATCGCTCAGAACCTGGCGTTCACGCTCTCGCTCATGGCGATCTATTACGCGCTCAAGGGCAAAGCCGGTATCTCACTGTTCCTCTGGGCATGCGCAGTAGGCTGCAGACCGTTCAACGCTCTTTACTTACCTGTGCTTCTCTATCTTTTATATAAGCAGCACAAAGAAGAGTATCCCGACGACGGGATCAAAGATATAATAAAAAAGCGCTGGAAAGCTATCATACCTATGGCTGTCATAGCGCTCTCATATATGGCGCTCAACTTTGCCAGATTCGGCAATCCTCTTGAATTCGGGCATAATTATCTCCCTGAATTTACAGAAGCTGAAGACGGTCAGTTCAATCTCTCATATATGCTCGATAACATACCGGCGCTTTTTCGTCTTCCCAAGATATCTTTTGACGGAGCATGGGAATATCAGGCTTTCAATGGCACATGTATGTTCCTCGTAAGCCCTATATTCATATCATGTGTGGTATACGGGGCAAGATATCTGCTGAAAGCGGACAGATCAAAACGTGTTCTGCCGCTCCTTATACTCGCAATGGTCGTTGCCGAGCTTGCAGTCATAACAGCGCATAAGACAATGGGAGGCTCTCAGTTCGGAAACAGATACACAAACGATGTTTTGCCGATGGCTTTTCTCGGTCTCGCATTAACGCTTCCGAAAGACAGCAAGTGGGACAAGTTCAATTATATACTATTCGTTATAGGACTTACATTGAACGCTGTCGGTTCAGTATTATATTACACCGCATGATAAAAAGCGCATCCTGGGCTGCGGATGCGCTTTTTATCATCTTAACAAATTATATACTTCGTTTCTTAGCTCATGGTCCGTGTCAAACAAACCGCGTATCGCGCTTGTGCGGGTCTTTGCGCCTCTTGATTTTATTCCGCGCGCGGTCATGCAGCTGTGCTCTCCCTCTACTATGACTATGACATCCTCTGTCCCGCAGACTTTCTGGATTATCTCAGCTATATCCGAGCATATCCGCTCCTGCAGCTGCAGTCTCTTGCAGACCATATCGCATATCCTTGCGATCTTCGACAAGCCGATAACGCGCCCGTTGGGTATATATCCGACATGGCACTTCATGTTGTACATAAGCGCGAGATGGTGCTCGCAATAGCTGAATACCTCTATATCCTTAACAAGCACAAGATCGCTCGATGAAACATCCTCAAAACATTTTCCGAACATCTCCGCTATCTCATCATTCGTGTACCGCATCCCCTCGAACACCTCGTCGTACATTCTTGCGACTCTATCGGGAGTTTCCTTCAGCCCCTCGCGGTCCGGGTCATCGCCAAGCTCGGTGATTATCGTCCGTATAGCTTCTTTTATCTTCTCGTGATCAAATTCTTTTTTCATATCAGTTCCTTTCCGCCCTGTCCTTATTCTTATCATACAGGATCATAAGCCCCTTTAACAGGAGATCGTTATCAAATATTATTTCCCGGCGGCAAAGCGGGGCAACCACGCCTGCCAGCCCGCCCGTGGCTACAACTGTGCATTTCTCGCCCAGTTCCTCTTCTATCCGTTCTATCATACCGTCAAGCCCGCAAGCCGTAAAGAGCATGATCCCGTTATTCATACATTCGGGCGAATTCTTGCCTATTACACGTTTCGGCGGCTCAAGCGAGACCTTCGGGAGCTGTGCCGCGCCGCTCACGAGCGCGTCAAGCGATGTCCGCATACCCGGGATTATATCCGTACCGAGATAACCGCAGTCCATGTCCACAACAGAGACCGTCGTGGCAGTACCCATATCTATTATTATAAGCGGAAGTGAATAATGATGGATACCTGCGACCGCATCGACAACAAGATCACTGCCAAGCTGTGCGGGATTATCCGTAAGGATCTTCAGCCCCGTCTTTATACCCGGTCCCACTATGATCGGTTCGGTATGCACAAGTTTGCGTATAGCGCGCCTGAATATCCCGGTTATCGACGGAACAACGGACGACATCACAGCGCCCTCTATACGTCCGATATCCGTTTTGTGTATCTCAAAAATATTTTTAAGCTGTATCGCATATTCCAGATCTGTAGCGCGATGATTGGTCGAGACCCTTTCATTGAACAGGATCTTATTATTCTCAATACAGCCTATAACTATATTTGTATTACCCACATCTATCGCAAGTATCATTACACATATCCCCTTAATGATCTAAATTACTATATCATAAGTATAACACGTTTATTCGCATTTTTCAAGCAAAACAAGCATTTTAAGCAAAAGAAAGCCCCGCTCCGCGCCGCACGGCAGGACCGAGGCCTTTATTTTATATACGAGCATTACAGCTCCACTATAGCTTCCACCTCAAGCAAAACATCCTTAGGAAGCCTTGCCACCTCAACGCATGAACGCGCCGGGAACGGCTCTGTGAAATACTTTGCATAGATCTCGTTTATCTTTCCGAAATCGTCCATATTCTTTATAAACACTGTAGTCTTTACGACATTGTCTATTTTGCCGCCTGCCGACTCGATAAGATTTTTAACATTCGTGAGCGCCTGCTCTGCCTGCGCTTCTACCCCATCAGGGATAACTCCAGTTTCCGGATCAAGCGGTATCTGACCTGAACAGAACAGTATATTCCCCGATACTATCGCCTGTGAATAAGGTCCTATAGCCGCCGGCGCTTTATTTGTTGATATCTGTTTCATCTTTGTCATTCCTTTCATAATAAACCTATGCATACCGGTTTTCGGTATCAGCTATATTTTACTACAAATCTGACAATATATCAAGTGATAAGCGGCAAATTCTTTCACTTATGCTGTCTTTATTCTTCAGATCATCAAAATCCCACACTCTTCATACAATCCCTCAGAGTGTTTCCGCTTTCACGAAGTCCCGCGGTCTCCTCATTTGAAAAACACACCTCCGGGATCCAGCTCACCCCGGTGCCCCCAAGCTTAGCCGGAACACTCATCGCAATATCCGCCATGCCATACTGACCGTCAAGCACTCCGGATACGGTCAGCATAGAATTTTCTTCACCCGCTATACACGAGGTTATCCGCTCAACAGCGAGCGCTATAGCGTAAAACGTCGCGCCTTTCTTATCTATGATCTCATAGGCGGCATTCTTTACTGCATTGTACATCCGCTCCCTGTCCTCTCTTGTGCACAGCCCGGTCTGTGCCGCAAATTCATCCATTGTTATACCGGCTATATTCGTAACGCTCCACGCCGCCACCTCACTGTCTCCATGCTCTCCTATGATATACGTATGGCATGAGCGCGCGTCTATACCCGTATGCTCCGAAAGCATATATTTAAGTCTTGCCGTGTCGAGGACAGTACCGGAACCGAGCACCTGACACCTTGGGAGCCCGGACAGTTTATACGCCACATATGTCAGCACATCCACAGGATTCGTTACAACAAGCAGTATAACGTCCGAGGGCGCATATTTCACTATCTCGCCTATTACCGATCTGAATATCGAAACATTTTTATTTATAAGCTCCAGTCTGGTTTCTCCGGGCTTCTGGTTCGCTCCGGCGGTTATTACTATAATATCAGCGTCACGGCACTCATCATATCCGCCGCTGTAAACGCGGCACGGTTTCACGAACGCCTCACCATGCGCCATGTCCATTGCGTCGCCGTCAGCCTTGTCACGGTCGATATCGATAAGGACTATTTCATTGAATATCCCGCCGCTCATTATCGCGAACGCGGTAGTGGAACCGACAAACCCGGCTCCTATTATTGCTATCTTGCCTCTGAACATAAATGTACACCTCCTGATTTATTATGCCACATCGTTCGCCGATTTTTCCATCAAAATAAATATTTCATCGACTAATTTTATTCAATTCCACAAAATGCATTATAGAGTATAAAAAAACATTGACAAAGCGCAAAAAATATTGTAAAATGTTTTTAAAGAGCAAATCGGTTAATCACAAAAATATTTTCAAGATTTTTGAAAGGATCTATGAGGCGC
Source organism: uncultured Clostridia bacterium (assembly GCA_904395315.1). Lineage (GTDB taxonomy): Bacteria > Bacillota > Clostridia > UBA1381 > UBA1381 > Ornithomonoglobus. Next base: position 7,334 of record CAJFNT010000084.1, on the reverse strand, counting down.
GTATTATGAGATCAAACATACATATATCGGCACATCTGAATAACCTACTACTACTCGGCTGAACCGGCAATGTGGTCGTCAGTCTTTTTCCGCATGCTTTGCGGTGTTGTCGAACCACAAACGGTTCGATTTTTTTGTATAAGAAATAATTTACATGTTTATATAAGGAGGGTTTATCATGAACTATCAGAAATATCAAAGGATGTATCATCCTGTACATCTCGAACACAGAGACTGGTGCGATAAAGAAATAACCCACGCGCCGATCTGGTGCAGTGTTGACCTGCGCGACGGAAACCAGGCGCTTTATTCGCCTATGACTATAGATGAGAAAATAGAATTCTTCGAATACCTCGTAAAGCTCGGATTCAAAGAAATAGAGGTCGGCTTCCCGGCGGCATCGGATACTGAATTTGATTTTGTAAGACGCCTTATAGACGAGCACAGGATCCCTTCCGATGTTTCAATACAAGTTCTCACACAGGCGCGCGAGCACATCATAAAGAAGACAATAGAGGCTCTTGAAGGCGCTGAGAACGCGATCGTGCATCTTTACAACTCGACCTCCACACTCCAGCGCCGCGTTGTTTTCAACAAGAGCATGGACGAAATAAAACAGCTTGCAGTTGACGGCGCTAAACTCGTTAAAGAGCTTGTTGACGCTAAACTTACAGGCAATATAAGATACGAATATTCCCCGGAAAGCTTCACATGCACGGAGCCAGAATATGCGGTCGAAGTAGTAGATGCTGTAAACGAGATATTTTGTCCGACACCTGATAGGAAAGTCATAATAAACCTGCCCTCAACCATAGAGGTGGCGACAGCAAATGTCTATGCCGACCAAATAGAATACATGTGCAAGAACCTCAAAAACCGTGAGAATCTGATAATAAGTGTTCACGCGCATAACGACAGAGGGACAGGCGTTGCATCGACCGAGCTTGCGCTGCTTGCGGGTGCCGACCGAGTAGAGGGAACACTTTTCGGAAACGGTGAAAGGACCGGAAATACCGATATCGTGACAGTCGCGCTCAACATGTTTGCTCAGGGCATAGATCCGAAGCTTGACCTCAGCAATATAGATGAAGCTATAGAAATGTTTGAAAGGTGCAATAAAATGCCTATACATCCGCGTCATCCTTACGCTGGCGATATGGCTTATGTCGCATTCTCCGGCAGCCACCAGGATGCCATAAAGAAGAGCTTTGACCTTTTCGAGCGTGAGGGTTCAAAGAAATGGGCAAACCCGTATCTTACAATAGATCCTTCGGACATCGGCAGAAAATACGAGCCTATAATGATAAACAGTCAGTCCGGAAAAGGCGGAGTAAGCTATGTTATGGAAAACAAATACGGCTATACTCTTCCCAAAGCAATGCTCGCGGAATTTTCATCAATAATAAACACGCTTTCGGATGAAAAGCATACAGTAATGCAGAATGATGAAATACATCAGGCTTTCAAGGACACATATATGAATCTCACAAGCCCGATAAAGACATACTCATATCGATCAAACAATGATGATGATTCGACCACTGTAAATGCCACGATCGAATACAACGGCAGAGTGTCATCCATTGACGGTGTCGGCAACGGTCCTCTCGACGCGCTCTGTGAGGGACTCAGAAAATTCCTTGATATCGATTTTGAGATATGCGCGTATACAGAGCACGCGCTTGAGCGTTCATCATCTTCAAAGGCCGCAACATATATAGCTATAAAAGACAATGACGACCACGCTAAAGTATTCTGGGGCGTAGGAGTTCACGAAAACATAAACACCGCATCGATCTACGCGCTCATGAGCGCCGTAAACAGGATGCTCATAGAAGAGCTTGGATAAATCAAATACACAAAGGGGCTGTAAAAAACAGCCTCTTTCTTATTATTTTCCGAATTTTAAGTTGCAGTATATGATATTTTTTCATACAATGTATTGCATATTTCGTGCAAATAGTGTATAATAAAAATATGAAAGGAGATGGTAGCGTGTCAAATACGACAACCAACATCAGTATAAGAATGGATTCGGACCTAAAAAAACAGGCTGATGAGCTTTTCAATGAACTTGGAATGAACATATCAACAGCCTTTAACATTTTTGTGCGCCAGTCTTTGAGAGAAGGCAGGATCCCTTTTGAGATCTCTTTGAACCGTCCAAATAGCGAGACTGTTGAGGCAATGCTTGAGGCGGAAAGGATAGCAAAGGATCCGTCTGTAAAGGGATATACCGATCTGGATAAACTGTTTGAGGACCTTGCAAAATGATCGAAGCAAAATACACGGTAAAAATAACCAACCAATTCAAGAGAGACTACAAGCAAGCCATCAAGCGTAAAATGAATATTGAACTGATCCAAGAAATAATCATCAAGTTGGCTAACGGTGAACGTCTGCCAAAAAAACACAAAGATCACGCATTGAAAGGAAGATGGAGCGGTCACAGAGAATGCCATATACAGCCTGATTGGCTATTGATCTATCGAATTGAGAATGATGTCCTCGTATTGACACTTTCGCGCACAGGAACACATAGCGATCTGTTCGAGGAATAAAAGACATAAAACACAGCGGAGCCGCAAAAACTGCGGCTCCGCTTGTGTTTTACTCCGGCTTCTTCCAGCCGTATTTCTCCATTTCAGCGTTCAGCATTTCATTGCTGTCACCATAGTATTCATATAAAATATCTCCGCAGGCATTATAGAACCATGTGAAATATTTTTTCTCGAATTCGTCCTGTTCCTCCTGTGATGTCACATATACTCCGTTCAGCTTTCCGCCGTTTACGTAGTCTATAAGCGTTATATCCTCGCTCATCACGATGCTTGAAACACCGTATCCTCCGGACAGATCCATGAGGTATGTATTTATGGGCTGATCGAGTGAGTTGCAGAGCATTACCGCAAAATCACCTCGGCTCACCGGCGCGGTAACGTCAAAGCTTTCTATCCCCTGCAATATCCAATCGGCAAAACGGAAGATACTGTCCTCATCTACCGTAATGATCCATGACCCGGTCAGCCTTAAAAGCATATTTGCCGCCTCAACAGCGCTCAGTTCATCTGTCGGATCGTAGCCGTCGGTGTAATACGCGCCGTTTTTCATCAGACGTTCAAGCATAGTTCCCGCCTGTTCAACAGTGAGATCTGCATCAGGCATATACATTCCGCCGCCGCAGCCATTGGTAACACCCATATCATAAAGCAGCGCCGCAGCTTTTGCCGTTATACCTTCGGTGTCGCTAAACGGATTTTCCGAAATTCCATATTCTGCAAAATAATGTGTTTCACGCGGCTCGTCACCGTCAAATATAAACTCCTGCGGCACCTCTACCTGCTTGATCTTTTCATTCATTATTTGACTTGCTTTCATCTCGTCCAACTGCACATCGGTTATAAATTTAAGATAATCTCTTAACGGATATACCGTCCATTCCTCAAGCGTTTCGTTACTCCTGCGGCGATTGATCACGCTGTTTTCGCTCACCGCGTATTCACCGCTACCAGCTTTTATATAGTAAAAGCCGGAACTCATCCTTATATCACTGATACCGTCAAGACCTGCTTTATTTATGGCATCTGCCAGTTTATCAAAATCAAATGTAAGTTGATCATCCGCATACTCGCCTTTATCATCAAATATCCATATCGAATAGTATGACGATGGATCATCCGGTTTTTCCATATAAAATGTTCTGTCGTCAATCTCCTCGCTTTCGGCAAAATATTTAAATATATCGCCATCCTCATAATCATAATATGTATTGTTTGCATTTGGCGCCGCTATAGAAAACATTTTAAATGATCTTGAAATATCACCAAGCTCATCAAGTTTTTTTATGTCGTTTATATCGTCACTGTTAGACATACTATATTCATACGACAGCAGCTCCTCTTTATCCTCGCTGTTCGCAATAGATGAGGCATACAGCATTTCCTTTACCTTATCGGCAGTCATTTTCTCATCCGCCCTTACCGGAACGATAAGCGATGATACCATCGCCAAGGCAGCTGCCACTGTTATTATTCTTTTCATATCTCCCTTTCCTTTCTGCTATTCCTGCTCCGGCATCTCCCAGCCGTAGCTTTCCATTTCATTTAAAAATCCCTTGTGTGTATCTCCATAATATTCATATAAAATATCGCCGCATGTCGGGAAAAACCAACTTTTATATCTATCTATCCATTCATCGCCGTCCTGCTTTGAAAGCGCGTACATACCGTTGAGCTTTCTTCCATTGATATAATCGATAAGGCATATATCCTGATTGATTCCACCGCTGCCATGCATGCCAATAACATTGCTGTCGATCCCATAGGTCCACATATTCCTGTCAAGAGCATTGCATACCATAACAGCGAAATCTCCCCGGCTCACAGATGCCAGTGCGTCAATGTTTTCTATACCATTTACTATCCATGGATAAATATCTATAATAGCCTCTAACGACATCTGCTGATCCCAATCTCCAAGGAGTCTTAAAATTATATATGCCGCTCCTTCAAAATCAACCTCTCCATCATATCCCTCGGTATAGTCAGCATTGTTTTTCATAAGGCGATTCAACATCAGCTTTACTTGATCTGCAGTTATCGGCTGAGAAGGATAGAATCTCCTGTCGCCGCAGCCTTTGACCGCACCAATATCATATAGCAGAGAAACAGCCTTAGCTGTAATTCCATCAGTATCGGTAAACGGATTCATCTGCATTTCATATTCATTAAAATAATTCGTTTCCCGTGCTTCATCTCCCTTTATGTCGAACTCCTCCGGGACCTTGATGTTTCGCAGCTTTTCAAACGTAGTATCTGCCATTCTGTCACTATCAATCGCCCTGTCAGTCTCAAATTCAAAATAACGTCCCAACGGATATACGGTCCATGCCGACAATGTTTCATTATCCCTGAATCTGTTCGTCAAAGCTTTTTCACTTACTTCAAATTCACCGTTTTCCGCTTTTATGTAATAAAAATATTGATTCATATGACACAGCTTTATATCACTCACACCTTCAAGCCCAGCGGCATTTATTGTGTCAGCCAGTCTGCCAAAATCAAGGCTGATACTGTCATTCGGTTTTATATTCTCGGGATGCAATGAATACGACGTCTTTTCACCGTACAGCATTATTGGAATATATCTCCCCGAAGCATCGGGCATTTCTATCCAATAATCATCATGTCTTATATCTGAGCCCAATTCAAAATATTCGAATATATCTTCTTCCTCATAGTCATAATAAGTGTTCTCTTTATACGGCGGCATTATAGAAAACAGCTTGAATGACTTTGAAATATCTCCGAGCTCCTGCACCTTCTTCTTCGTGTTTATATCGTTACTCTCCAAAAGCGAATATTCATACGACAACAGCTCCTCTTTATCCTCGCTGTTCGCAATAGATGAGGCATACAGCATTTCCTTTACCTTATCGGCAGTCATTTTCTCATCCGCTCTTACCGGGACGATAAGCGATGATACCATCGCCAAGACAGCTGCCACTGTTATTATTCTTTTCATATCTCCCTTTTCCTTTCTGCTATATTGCTTTTATATATACGCTTATTGGCTTATTTCTTCCCGGCGTTACCGTGACATAATATGTGCTTCCCTCCGGCATATCGAGCGAAAATGATCCTCTGTATGAGTCTGCATCATCCTCATATATAAGTCTGTCACCCTCTGCATCATACAGGCGCACTGTAAGATCGGTGTTTTTGCTCACAGACAGCTTTATATCCTCGGAAGCGTAAAAATTATCACTTCTCACTTCAACACCTTCGCTGAGATCCGGCGTAAAGATATATGCCGACTCCGGCAGCACAAAGGTCTTAGGCTCGGCGACAGCCGGTCCGCTCTCTTCTGTGAACTCATACTCATCTTGTTCAGGAACGTCTGTTTCGGTCTCCGGCTCATCCTCCTCCATCTCAAACGTATAGACAGACTGCTCCGTTTCGGCAGGCGCGGGTCCCTCACTCATTTCTTCCGCTATAATGATCTGCTCCTCTTCCGTCACAGTTTCAGTTGCCGCCGGCGATTCCTCAGATGTCTCCGGAAGCTCTGTCTCCTCCGGCAAATAAGTTTCCTCCGGCTCCGGCGCAGCTGTCGGATCCGGCTCCCGAGTTGACCGGGGGCTTACCGCCTCCGCCATATGGCGCGTTATCTCTGTCGGCACCGCTTCGGCAGCCTGTGTAAAACCCAACGCCGTAAGTGATACCGCCGCGCAGGCGCAGACCGCCGCCATGCTCACTATCCTGACTATCTTCGATTGCTTTTTAAAATACGCGATCTTGACGAGCCGCTTTTTGATGCACTTTTTCGGTGACGCCATTGCGGTCGTATACGCAAGGCCGCCGTTTATGCCGTCCTCTATCACAGAAATGATAACACGCCCGTATTCCTTCTTGTCCTGCGGCCGGATCAGCTCAAGCACTGTCTCGTCGCAGCACAGCTCCCGCGTTTCCATTATCGCCGCGCTCAACATATATGAGCAGGGGTTGAACCAATGCACACAACGAACAGCCGCGGCGGCGATCGCGATCCAAAGATCACGGTGCTTATAATGCACAAGCTCATGCGCCATTATCATCTCAAGCTCCTCATCGGTGAATTCACGCTCCGGGATGATCATCCTCGGCTTCAGCACACCGAACAAAAGCGGCGACTTCAGATGACTGCTCACATAGATATCAACACTCCGCCTCACAGACAGCAGACCACACACGCTTTTATATATACCTATTATTCTCCCATCAAGCGTCTTTTTACTTACACGTTTTATCACATGTGATGTCCTTATATAATCCCTTATTACCCCTATACCTGACACCACCGCGCCTGTGAGCCACACGAAGAACACAGCTGCGACCATGATATCGGAGAACGACACACCCGTCTGCACTTGCATCGCATATCCTGTTCCCGATACTGTTTCGCGCGCCAGCTCCACGTTGAATATTTTCGGCGCGGATCCCGCCGCATTGAACGGTATCAGCATTATTACAACCGCTGCAATAAGCATAACATACCTCGCCACAGCGTGCTTTTTTCCCTTGAACAGCAGCGAGAGCGCATACATGACCGCTCCGGATACGCTCATTATTATCAATTCGCAAATCAGCTTCAGCATTATCACCACCCCGTTATATCTGATCAAACCATTTCTTTATTTCCTCAAGTTCTTCCTTATCCGGCTGCTTTGAACCGGCAAGAGCCGCAAATAGGCTTTTTAAAGAGCCCTTATGAGTTTCATTAAGAAATTCTTCCGTCAATTCCTTCTTGTATTCATCCTCACTTATCCTCGCTGTAAAATAATTTGTTTTGCCCTCCTT
>CAJFNT010000083.1 GCA_904395315.1 uncultured Clostridia bacterium | reverse complement strand
GGTAATATGCAGCATATGCGCCGCCGTCATTTACAGCCTTTTCAAGCACCGCTATATCCTCTATCCTGTTCGGGAAGCAGTAGAGCGGGCTGCTTACCTCCGCCTTAGCCAGCTCCTCTTTGTCCCCCGTAACTGCATAGAGATAATAGTGCACCATAGGCTCGTCATCGTTCTCTGCAAGACTGAGAACATCGGCAGCATCGCCGTAAAGTCCCGCGGTCATATACGAGAGCGCCAGCTCTATATAGTTATGATTGTCTCCGCGCATGATCTTTCTGAGCTCATCGACACCTTCTCCTGTGAGCCTGTAAAGCTCGTAGCGCGCGCCGTGGTCAAGAGCGTCTATCTTAACAGTCTCAGCCGCGAACGCCTCGGCCTCGTCTTTTCTGCCGAGCATACGCAGGAGCGCCGATCTCAGCGTTCTCGCTTTCAGATTATGCATACCCTTGACAAGCGACTTTTCAACGAACGCAAGCGCCTCGCAAAGCTCGCCTCTGCCGGCTGCAATGCATGCCAGACGATAAAACGCCTTATCCTGCATATTTCCGTCCCATACAGCCTTGTAATACGCGTCAAATGCCTCGTCTTTTCTTCCCTGAGCATCAAGCGCGAGACCGAGATTGTAATAGGGCTCACAGTCATAAGGATTCGGATTTTTCCATGTTGAGCTCTTTATTGCCGCTCTGAAATACGGCTCACTCTCGGCAAAGCGTCCCTTATTGTAAAGATATTTTCCGTAACCGTTATTGAGCCTTATATCCGAAGGATCCCGCTTTAAGCCCTCGAGATAATACGGCTCAGGAGAACGTGTCGCGTGACGGTACTGCTCAAGATGCGTTGCAGCCAAAAACAGCTTTTCATTCGTCTCGACCTCTTCCGGCTCCGGAAGCGCCTCCGCCGGTGAAGGTATAGGTTCTGTGTTTTCTTTTGCCGGAACACAGCTGAGAACTGCCTTTCCGTCCTTTATGATGCGCAGGCTCAGATCACCATCAGCTTCTGCCGTTTTCTCGAAAACTCCCGCGGGCGCGATATCCGCCTCCTCAGAGAACACCACATTTCCGCCGCTCAAAAGCTCTATTTTTGCTCCGTGAAGTCCCGACGGCGAATACACCGTGCACTTTACGCTTTCGCCGTTCGGCTCTATATTCATTACCGCCTCAAGCGACGCGTTCTTCACCGCGCCCGCGCTCTTGTACGGCATAAAATACTGAACAAATGTCTTTTCCTCATACGGCTTAAGATATGTGAAATCCGGCTGGTTATCGGTGAACACGCCCGTCATGAGCTCTATGTAAGGGCCGTTCTCATCTGTAAGATTTCTGTCCCACGCCTTTCCGAAATCGCCGCAGCCCCATGTCCACTGCTTCTTTCCGGGTGAGATATGATGATCGGCTATATGCAAAAGTCCCGCATTTTTACCGTAATCATAATTTCCGATAAAGTTGAAGTCGGAATGATATGCCATATACGATGTCGGCACCGGGATATTCTTGTATCTCGATATATCGGTCCCGGGCGAATAATCCACCTTGTAATAAACACCGTCCGCGATCGGGAATGCCGATACATCACGCTTGCCGTGATCCATTACGGCATTTACATCCGGTGGGAAGATCGACTGTGTATCGTCATTTACCGCAACTGCGGGATTTGCCCACCAAAGGAACGTCCGCGGTCTGTCCGTTGGATTATAGACCTGTCCCTTTATCTCAAGATAAGCCTTGTCGGGATATACGGTAAAGCCCGCCATCCCCTTTGTGTGGAACATCTTTTCTGTCTCGCCCACCCATACGGTCACCGAGCCGTCATCATGCTCCTCTATCGTATAATCGACCGGATCAAAGGTCGAGGGTCTGTGATGCTGCGGCCAGTTGAACTCTATGCCGCCTGAGATCCACGGTCCCGCAAGGCCCACAAGCGCAGGCTTTATGACCTCATTGTAATATACGGCGTCATAACCATTAGTCTTGTCATAAAGACGCTGTATCTTTCCGCCTATCTCCGGAAGTATCATAACCATGATATAATCGTTTTCCAAAAATATTGCGTTATATTCCCTATCCGTTTTTACATCCGCCACACCTTCACACACAGGATGCGGATACACTCTGCCGCTTGAACCCTGATAAACTCTTTTCTCAAGAAACATCGGATTCTTGTCGTATTCGGCGATCTCGTATGTAGGTATCGTAACCCTTTCCTGCCTCAGACTGACCTTTTTCATTGCTGTACCTCCGTAAATAATACTACCGCGAAATCGAATTCGCCCGTCAAACTCATTTGTTAAACATAGTATACAACTTTTTCTGAAAAAAATCACTAAGTATTATTGCTTTAAAATTCAAAATTATTGCTTCTTAATTTAGACACAAAAAAAGCTCCGCATCTGCGGAGCTTGGCGATCCGGATGAGGCTCGAACTCACGACCTCTAGCGTGACAGGCTAGCGTTCTAACCAACTGAACTACCGGACCAAATATCGTCATCGCTTGACAACAAAAATATTATACCACAATACATATCGTTTGTCAATACCTTTTTTCAATTTTTTTTGATATGTCGGAAAAAATTTTCAGACATATCATACGGATTTCAGCACAGAATATTACCGTAGTCGATTTAATTCGACACATAATTTAGATAGAGTTAAGACTATGATTTTTAAGGAGGAAAAAAAGATCATGACAGTACCTGAAGCAAAACAGGCAATGGAACAGTTTAAGATGGAAGCTGCAAACGAGGTTGGAGTACAGCTCAAACAGGGATATAACGGAGATCTCACTGCGAGACAGGCCGGATCGATCGGCGGTCAGATGGTGAAAAAGATGGTCGAAGATTACGAAAACCGCATGAAGTAATCCAAAGTATAAAATAAAATATCTTTTTTGACAAATACGTCCCGCAAAGCATTCCAAAGAATGCCTTACGGGGCGTTTCTTTTTTCTTGTATCATTTCCCACATGCTTATTTTTATGTATAAACACTTAAAATAGTCTTGAAAAACCTGCATAAATGGTGTATAATTATTATATTCAAGGACGGTATAACGCTCAACACGCGCTGCTGTCTTAATGTGCGGATGCTCGGATATCGTGCATGACGTAAATAAAACACTTATACGGCGGATGGGATAATGAAAATTGCAATTATTACGAACACAATAAAAGATACAGGTCTTGCCGCAGCTTTGCGCACTGCAGAGATCATAGGCGACAGAGCCAAGATATTCATGAGCAGTGACTGTGAGCTTTCAAAAGACCTTGGTATAAATTATGTTCCGTATGATAAACTTTGGGAAAATGCCGACATTGCGTTCATAATAGGCGGTGACGGAACAATGCTCCAAGCTGCGCCGCACTGCGCCAGGCATAAGATCCCGACTCTCGGAATCAACTTCGGTAAAGTGGGATTTTTGACCGAGGTGGAACCGGACGATCTCGCGAACGCCATAGACTGCGTTCTGAAGAAACAGTACATAACGGAAAAACGAATGCTTATCAATATGAAGATCAACGGCGATGAGCCGGGAACTCACGCCCTTAACGATATAGTGGTTTCCAAAACAGACGGCGAAAAGCTCATAGGTGTTGAATTATATACCAATAATGAGCTTGTGAACCACTATGCAGCCGACGGACTCATCATTGCAACACCAACCGGCTCGACCGGCTATTCTATATCAGCCGGAGGACCTGTGGTGGATCCGAGAATGGCTCTATACGTGGCGACGCCTATATGCGCGCACATGCTCTCGGTCCGAAGCGCTGTACTGCCGGCTGATAAAGATATTGTTATAAAACTCTGTGCGGACTATCCGCAGAATTCTGCCATCGTTACAGCCGATGGCGAACAAAAAGCCGTTATAACAGAAAATGATGAGATCCGCATAACAAGATCGAAGCATGAATTCGAGCTGATACGGATAGGAACAAGCAGCTTTTACAACACGCTCATAAGCAAGCTATCGTAGAAAAGAGGAACTGGTAATGAAGTACAAAAGGCAGAGCAGAATAATTAAAATAGTAAAAAGCATGCCGGTGCATACTCATGAGGAGCTGATCGAAATATTAAAACATGACGGCTTCAAGATCACTCAGGCAACCGTTTCGCGTGACATAAAGGAACTGGGGCTCATAAAAGTTCCCGCAAGTGACGGCAGCTCAGTCTATTCATTGCCCGAAAAGTCACCGGACACATCAACGGCGCGTATAGATATGGTCGCGGATTCCGTAAAAAAGGTCACTGCCGCACTCCATACGGTAGTTATCAATACATATCCGGGAATGGCGTCAGCCGTCGCGGCCGCTCTGGACTCAGTTATGAAAGACGATATAATAGGATCCATTGCCGGCGATGACACGGTTTTGGTCATAACCGATTCGCCTGAAACGGCTTCCGACATAGAAACAAAAATAAGATCTACATTCAAAACGGAGTAAACAAATGCTGGAACAACTTTCTATTAAGAATGTCGCTGTTATAGACCACCTTGAGGTATCATTCAAAAACGGCGTCAGCGTGCTCACCGGTGAAACGGGAGCGGGTAAATCCATAATAATCGATTCTATAAACATGATACTGGGCAGCAGAGGCAATAAGGAGCTCGTAAGACACGGTACCGAAAATGCTGATGTTCAGGCAGTATTTACATTAAACACGGAACTAAAAAGTCTATTATCTGAAAATGATATTGATTTTGATGATGACAACGTTATAATAAGCCGCAGGATCACCAAAGACGGCAAAAGCACAGCCCGGATCAACGGCACTATCGTTACCCTCAGTCTCCTCAGAGATATTGCAGACAGGCTTATAAATATTCACGGACAGCACGATAATCAAGCTTTGCTGACGCCTGCAAAACATATCAAATTTCTTGACGCTTATGCAAAAACAGAAACGGAGCTCCAAAACTACAAGCTTCTTTACGGTAAATATCTCGCTGCCGAGCGTGAACTTGAAGATCTTATGCTGAATGAACAGGAAAAGCTTCAAAAAACAGATCTTTTATCTTACCAAATAAACGAGATAGATTCCGCAAAACTTCTGCCCGACGAAGATAAAAGTTTAAAGGAACAGCTTTCTCTTCTCGAAAACGCCGAAAAGATAAACGAAAGCGCCGATAAGGCTTACGCTTGTCTTTATGACGCTCCGGACGGAATGTCGGCGTACGATCTTATAAGCAGCGCTGTTGCGGCAATATCTGAAATATCAGATCTTTCTCCCGAGCTTGAAGCTTCATACGAAACGCTTACAAACGCAATGTATTCGGTTGAAGATGCGGCAAAGGAGATAAGAGCGTTCGGTGAAAATGTTGAATTTGATGCCAATGCCTTAAATGAAGCGGAAGAACGTCTTGATCTGATAAACAGATTGAAACGCAAATACGGCGGGACGATCGATGAAATACTCGATTTCTGCGAAAAAGCCAAAACGGAACTTAACGGGATCGTAAACAGCAGCGAACGCGCCGATGAGCTCAAAGCAGAGCTTAAAAAACTAAATGAGGAACTCGGAGCCGCTGCCGCAAAACTGACTGCAAAGCGCACCGCGGCAGCAGCAAATCTCGAAAGAGATATAGAACGCGCGCTTCACGAATTAAATATGGAGAAGGCTGTTTTTTCAGTATGTGTAGCACCTCAGAAATATTCTTCCAACGGCGCCGATTCGGTCGAGTTTATGATAGCAACGAATCCGGGCGAAGATCTTAAACCTCTTGTTAAAATAGCATCTGGAGGCGAGCTTTCCCGTGTCATGCTTGCAATAAAATCAATACTTGCAAAGACTGATAATGTTGAGACTCTTATATTTGATGAGATAGATACCGGAGTCTCGGGCGAGGCGGCGCAGAAGATAGCCGATAAACTCAGAGAAATAGGGAAAACAAAACAAGTTATATGCATAACTCATCTGCCGCAGCTCGCATCTGCATCAGACAATCATTTCCTAATAGTCAAAGATGTTGACAACGAGCTTGCAAGAACAACGCTGCGCGAGCTTGATACAGAAGGCAGAGTCCATGAACTCGCAAGGATAGTCGGCGGAGGCGAAGCAGCGGAAGAATACGCCCGTGAAATGCTGAAAAAAAATGAATAAAAATTTAAATGGGCCCCAAAAGTCAGACACTTTTGGGGTCCATTTTATTCCGCGCGTTTTTCCTCATTTATAAGTTCGACTTCAAGCCTGTTAAATGCCATCATTACACCGTGTTTTTTGTAAAATTCCGGCACAGCTTCAAGCAACGCATACTTTGCCTTTATAAAATCATCGGTAGACGCCCATACGAGCACATCGTAATATACAGCGCTGTCGCCGTATTCTGCAACGCCTATTATTGGCTCCGGATCCTTTAACAGTTCCGGAACACTGTCCACAGCATCCGCGATAGCCTGTTTCACTTTTTTTAGGTCACACCCATACGCCGCATTGAGCCGAACATCTATCCTTCTGCGCGATTCCGACGTGTAATTCGTAAGACGCGATTCCACTATTTTTTCATTCGGGATAAATACACGCTTGTTGTCTATCGTAGTTATCTCGGTATAAAATAGTCCTATACTACGCACTGTACCGGGAATGTCAGTCTCTATATAGTCACCGACCTCAAACGGTCTCAACATGACAAGAGATACACCGCTCATTATGTTTCCCAGCAAATTTTGTATGGAAAGCGAGATCGCCAAACCGAAGAGACCGAATATAGCCACTATAGAAGTTATCGGGATACCTATAGAGTCAGCAAAGATCATAAGAGCTATAAAATACATCACGAAACGTATCGCCTTTGTGATGAATTTCTGCATGCTCAATGACATCCTCGATTTCTTTAATGCCTTGCCTATCAAAGCGCTCAGGATCCTGCCTATCACAATAAGGATAACCAATATAACGAATGACATAAGTATCTTGGTAAGCGACAAAGATGAAAGATCCAAGCCTATAGCTGACGCTATATTATGGAACACATTTGAGCCGCTTGCGCTGACCTCGTTTACCGTTTCACTTACAGTCTCACTTATGTTCCCGCCTATATTCTCAACAACACTTTCAGTCTCCACAGACACTCCTCCTCTCAGTCAGAGCACACGGATATATCGGTATCTACATAGACATTCTGACACTAACAATTTTATCATCCGCTATTATATAATGATCGACCAGAAAAATGTTCAACGTCCTCAGCATTGAATCGATCTTATTCGTCATTATTATATCCTGCTTCGATATCCCGTCAAATCCGCTTGGATGATTGTGAACAAGCACAACGTTCGCCGCATTGGATGCGGCGGCATATCTCACTACCTTATCGGTATCTGTTCGCGCACCGTACATATCACTGTCAACGGTAAGATCCAAAACATTTTGAATGCGCATATGCTTATCCAGACATATCATAAATATATTCTCGTTTTCTCGCGACATGCCTATAGAATTGATAACTTCGGTAAAATTATCTCTTGTCAGTCTTATAGGCTTATATTTAAGCTCTTCCGCGCGATAATAATCTATGAATGACTTAAGGCTTTTAAGATAAAGAATTGTTTTATCGCCTATACCGGCAACACTTTTCAGCTTATCTCCATCGCATGCGTCATTGAGCAGTTTTACAACGCTCCCGCAGCTATAATCAAGAAGACTATGCGCATATGGATTAGTGTCAGCTCTTGGTATGGAGAAGTACAGCATGTATTCCATTATCTCATATTTTGACCAGCCTTTAAAGCCTATTTCCTTAAATTTATTCTGCATACGTTCACGGTGACCGCTGTGCACATTCTTTTTGTTATTATTTTTTTCTTTTGTTCCAGCCATTTTATCTTACCGTATCCGAAAGCATGTCAAACGTTGAATCTGAACAGAACTATATCGCCGTCCTGCATAACGTACTCTTTGCCCTCGCTTCTAACAAGACCTTTTTCCTTTGCAGCAGCCATTGAGCCGCACTCCATAAGATCGTCATAATGTACAACCTCAGCGCGTATGAATCCGCGCTCAAAATCAGAATGGATCTTACCCGCCGCCTGAGGAGCCTTAGTTCCCTTTTTAATCGTCCATGCGCGCACTTCAGGCTCACCCGCGGTGAGATAGCTTATGAGTCCCAGCAGAGAATAGCTCGCTTTTATAAGTCTGTCCAGCCCCGACTCGGTCATGTTCAATTCTTCAAGGAACATCCCGCGCTCATCAGGCTCCAGCTGCGCGATCTCCTCTTCGATCTTTGCAGAAACCGGCATAACTTCAGAATTCTCACCCGCCGCATATTCCTTTACACGGTTAACATACTCATTATTCTCTATTCCCTTTGAAAAATCATCCTCAGCAACGTTCGCCGCGTATATTACGGGTTTCATTGTTATAAGGAATACATCCTTCATGAGCGCAAGCTCGTCTTCTGTATAATCAAGCGATTTCGCAAGTTTTCCTGCCTCAAGCGCCTCTTTTACTCGTTCATAAAGAGCAAGCTCCGATGCCAGCGATTTATCACCCTTAAGCGCCTTTTTGGTCCTGTCTATTTTTCTCTCGATCATCTCAAGATCAGAGAATATAAGCTCAAGGTTGATCGTCTCTATGTCACGCACCGGATCCACCGAGCCATCCACATGCGTTATATTGGGATCCTCAAAGCATCTTACAACATGTACTATAGCATCACATTCACGGATAGACGCAAGGAACTTATTCCCCAGGCCCTCACCTTTTGAAGCACCCTTTACAAGCCCCGCAATATCCACAAACTCTATATACGCGCGCGTCACCTTCTTAGGATGATACATCTCCGCAAGCTTATCAATCCTCTCGTCCGGAACGTCAACTATCCCCACATTCGGCTCTATCGTACAGAACGGATAATTAGCGCTCTCCGCCCCTGCCTGCGTTATAGCGTTGAACAATGTAGATTTTCCCACATTCGGCAGACCTACAATACCTAATTTCATATTATCTCTCCTTAGTTTTGAAGCTTTTCTACAATAAATCTATAAGATATAAAGCCGCAAAAAACGACTTTTTCTCTTTGGCTGGGTCTATTATATCACATAAGCGTCAATTTATCAATAGTTATGTTTTAATGAAGCATGTATTTTGATCCCGTTTATTTAATATTATTTCGGCTCCGTTATCCTCATTCCAATAATTCGTTCACAATTCCCACTTGAATTATCCATGAATAATTTGTCTATCATTACAAAAAACGCCTCATATAAATGACGAGTTTATACAAGGCGTCTAGGTTTCGACCTGCTATTATTTATTGCTCAATAAATCTATATATGTTTTTATATCAAACGGCATGAGATCCATATTTGAATATGCAATTCGCGTAGGATGATGCGGATGCCCGCTTTTTGTTTTTGACAAACATACCCATTTAGCTTCTGTGCTATCAACTATTTTATCGATCTCTATAAGTGACTGTAAAAAGCAGTTTTTATCTGAAATATGACACCCCCAAGCCGCTACAATATTTTGCTCTTTTTTTATTACTGATTTTATATATTTTAAATTGGTCGTCATCTCTTGCTCACAGTATGTATCAAAAAGGCAGTTGTTTATCTTTGTTGCCCTGATCGGGCATAGATTTAACATAATGTATCCGTCATATCCAAATTTATGCGCAATTTGTTCTATGATAGAGATCGTATTATCATTCTTATTTATAGTTGCTTTGCTTGGGTTGATCCCGATGAAAACAAGCGGATTTTCATTATATTTTCCTAAAATATATCGTGCTGAATTATCATCGTTGATACAGTATAGTTTGTTTATATAGTTTTTATTTAACATTTATCCTCTCCTATTACTGCACCGCAGTATTCACACGTTTGTCCCGGCTTGCCTGTCAATGTGTTTTTCGCACCGCAGCCGGCGCAAACAACGATCTTCCCTGCATTTTGGGATGAATCCATACTTCTTACTTTATCAACGATCTTATTATTGAGTTTATCTATATATACATCTCTGATAATATTTTTTGAAACCATGGCTTGAAGCATCTTACAAACAGTTTTACTGTTTTGATCCACACTTGCGGCTATGTAGGAAATGTCTCGCTCACCTGCAAAAAATGCTTCCAAGATCCCTTCCATCGCATTTTTTCGTTTAAAATAGTTCAGTGCTAAAAATATAATGGCTGCAGCCAACACAACAGAAACGATCCCGGCCCCGATCTTGGTCGCTGTATTTTCTCCCGCCAAAATTAAAAGCAGCGCCCACATAAGCGCTATACCGCAGAAAACTATACCTAAGATCGATCCGCTATTACCCATTTCCCTTTGTAACCGTTCCCGCGCCAACTCTTCCGCACTTTTATCCTTTTTTATTAATTTATTAAAATTATTGAAAAGTTTATTAAAATCTGCCATATCATAATTTCTCCTTTTGATTTTAAGACTCTCCTCAGCTTTAATAGCTTCCTCTTTTTTGGCTTTGAAGCTTCATAGAGCGTAATTTTATAGCATTTTTAATATCTGATAATATCTGCGAAATATTTTCACCATCTTCGGACAGCATCTTCTGCAATCCTTCAAGTTTATCTAAAATTATTGCTTCATCGCCAGACAAGATGCTGTTATCTGAATATTGGAGCATTTCAGATATTTCGTTCAGCTCATTTTTGTATCTGCTTTCCTTGTATTCGATCGATAATTCTTTTGCCTTTATACACAAAGAATCAATAACGGATCTGTTTTCAGCCAAAACATTATTTCTACTTGAAATGTGACCATTAAAATAAATGATCATTACATCGATCACAAGTAAAACACATAACACCAATATATTTATAAGGATATATGGTTTTATAGAAAACGGTAATATATTCACAAATATAATTGATATTGCCAAAACGATCCCCAAGTGAAAAAGACTTGTTATAATATTTGTAACTCCGAATATTGACTTTTCAATGTTGATCGCTTTTACCGTTCCGACACCTTCCGCAAAAATCAAAAATATCATAGAAAGCCATCTCATAGGTATTGCAAAGATATTATCAAATACGAGCAAATAAAATATTACCGTTACCGCTATTGAAGTTCCTCCGCAGATCAAAACAATTGCTTTTGATTTTTTTAACATATCCTCATCCTCCCTTTATTCAATTTTTGTTCCGCATTCAGGACAGAATTTTATGTCGCCTTCTATTTGGTTCCCACAATTCTTACATTTCTTTATCAAAGAATATCCACATTTATAGCAAAACTTTTCATTGCCTTTTAACAAGGTGCCACAATTCGGACATGGCTTAGGAACTTTTGCGCCGCATTCAGGACACGATGCGGCTCCTTCCGGTAGATCCGCTTTACAATTTGGACATGGATTGTATTTTTTCCCGCATTCAGGGCAAAATTTTGTGTTTTCATTTAAATCGGTGTTACAGGCTGAACATTTAATTTGTTTATCTGTGATCGCCGTGTTTCCTTTGGATGCAGCAGTAGTATCAAAGCCGCAGTGGTTGCAAAATTTATCATTTATATCGATCCTTGCTTTACAATTGGGACATTCCTTTGTGTCGCCGGTGTTTAATGTCTGCGTCAACCCGCCAAATTGCTGACCAATAGCGCCGCCGACTCCTACTCCCATTCCTAATCCGATCCCGGCTCCCATTAATCCCCCTTGCATAGAATTGGGATTGGTTGCTGCACCCTCCAAAGTATCAAAAGAACGTTCCTGTTGATAGCTGTATCCGACAATATCCATTTCAGCTCTTTTTGCAAGCGCCTTTTTTAGCTGAACAACTGCCGGATCATTTTCAGGAACATTTATATCATTTACAAAAAATGATACAAGTTTAATCCCATATTCATCGAAAGTCGGTGAGATCTGTTCCTGTAAATATTCAGATATTTCATTGAGGTACGCGTTGATCTCCAAAACGCTGACATTTTTATGTATCAAATATGAAGAGATCATATCTTTTGCTTTAGTTATATATACCCCTCTGAAGAACTTTAATATCGTATCCTTGTCGAATCTTGAAAGCGTGCCTACAAGTTTTAACAAAAACTTTTTCGATTCCTCTATCTGAATACCGAACTGTCCAAAAGCTCTTACCGGTACAAACACTTTATATTTAGGATCTTGGATCTGTATAGGCGTTGAAGTTCCCCATTTTACATCTAACGAAAATACTTTGTTGATATACCATACTTCAGCTTTGAACGGAGATCGCTTGCCAAACGGCAGATTTATTAATTTATTTAAAATCGGTATATTTGCGGTGTCTAACGTATGCCTTCCCGCACCAAAAACATCGCAAATTTGTCCGCCTTTAACCAAAATAGCTTCCTGAGACTCATTTACGATCAGCTGTGTCCAAGTTCCCAACTCATCGTTGGGATATTTCCAAGCAAATATATCAGGACTACCGTCATATTTTATAACATCAATAATCGCCATAATATAATCCCCTTTCATAGTTATACAATCCGAGATCACTCTTTTATATAGTATATAAACATAATTGTGATTATGT